>JALQST010000275.1 GCA_023264315.1 Nodosilinea sp. BSH.14 | reverse complement strand
ACCGAGCCCCCCGATCCGACGACCCAAACGGCGGCGGCTCCCCCCAGTTTCGTGAAACTGGCCATGCGCAACATGGTGAAGAAGGGGGGCAAGTCCCTCTATCATTTCACCCTCACCACGGCGGGCCTGCTGGGGCTGCTGGTGGGGTTGGCCTACCTCACACGCTAGGGGCAGCCCCATGATGGATTCCCTGGATATGTCAGCCGATAGGGCCGGTCAGACCGAGGCCAAGGCAGTTTTTCCACCGACAGGGGCCACCCCCACCCTGGAGGTGGTGGTGGAATCTCGGCACCCCCAGGCCGTTGTCATTGGTGAGGAGGACTGGCAGGCTTGGTTTCAGCGGTGGGCCACAGCGGTGGATTTGCCCCCGTCGCCCCTCGGGGCCTACGAGCTCTCCCTCACCCTGACCGATGACGGGGAAATGACGGAACTAAATGGCACCTATCGGCACCTGGATCGCCCGACGGATGTGCTGTCCTTTGCGGCCCTGGAGGACAAAACGCCCTTGGCACCAGAACTCCTGGCCACCGAGCCCCTCTACCTAGGCGACATCATGATTTCCCTTGATACCGCCCAGCGGCAGGCCGAGGCGGCAGGGCATTCCCTCGCCTGGGAAACCGTGTGGTTGGCCAGCCACGGCTTTCTGCATCTGCTGGGCTGGGATCATCCTGACGAGGATCAGCTTGCGGCCATGCTGGCCCAACAGGATGACCTGCTCCAGGCCATTGGTTGGGATGGGACCGGGGCAACCGCCGGGGAGTAGGCGCTGTCACCAGCGGTTGCCCTCACGGCTCAACCCAGGTGGCTGAGATGGCCCATCCCTCGTTCTGGCCCACCCCAGGGCCAAGATGCACCAAAAACTCAATATTTTTTAACCTTTTGAGCCAGGGAATCGCAGATAACACAGTGAAATTCTAATCGCTGGTGTAGACTAGCCTCGAAGCTAGGGCAATGGTGCGGTGGATTGCTGCGCGCCTGAAGCCATCGCCTCTCCCCTGGCCTTCACCCTATATTGCCAAGGATCCTAGAGATCTCCCTTATATGACGCTCTATCACGACAAAAACGATACAGTTACCCTCACTGATTTGCCGCGCCCGATCCGGCCCCTCTCTTGGAAGGTTGCAGGGAATCTGATGGTGAGCTTTCAGTATGCGGGCCAAGGAATCGGCTATGCCTTCCGCACCCAGCGCAACTTTCGCATCCATGTGGTGGTGGGGCTGCTGGCGGTGGGGCTGGCCCTAGGGCTGAGGCTGAGCGCGGTGGAGGTGGCGGTGATTATCCTCACCGGCGGCCTCGTGATGACGATGGAGTTAATCAACACCGCCCTAGAATCGGTGGTCGATCTCACGGTGCAGCAGACGTACCACGAACTCGCTAAAATTGCCAAAGACTGCGCCGCCGCCGCCGTGCTGATGTCGGCCCTGATGGCGGTGGCCGTGGCGGTTTGTTTACTGTTGCCCGCCCTGTGGCAGCGCCTTGTGGGGTAGCCCGAACCATGATTCTTGTTATTGATAATTACGATAGTTTTACCTACAACCTGGTGCAATACCTGGGGGAACTGGGTCGAGAACTGCCCGTGGCGCAGGATCTGAGGGTGTATCGCAACGACCAAATCAGCCTGGACGCCATTAAAACCCTGGCCCCCGATGGCATTGTGATTTCCCCCGGCCCCGGCACCCCCGACGATTCTGGGGTATCCCTGGCGGTGATTCAAACCCTCGGCCCCACGGTGCCCATCCTCGGGGTGTGCCTGGGCCACCAGAGCATTGGCCAGGTGTTTGGGGGCACCATCATCCGCGCCCCAGAACTAATGCACGGCAAAACCTCCCCCATTTACCACAAGGGGCAAGGCGTGTTTGCCGGGTTAGACAATCCGTTCCAGGCCACCCGCTACCACAGCCTGGTGATTGAGCCGAGTACCTGCCCCGACGCCCTGGAAATCACCGCCTGGGTGGAGGACGGCACCATCATGGGCGTCCAGCACCGTCAATATCCCACCCTGCAAGGGGTACAGTTCCACCCCGAAAGCATTCTGACCGACTGCGGCAAGCAAATCCTTCGCAACTTCCTGCTCTCCATCCCCGTTCCGGCGGTGGTGTAATCTCCCTGCAACAGTTTGGACAAAAAAGACGATAGGGGCAAAAAACTCTGGCCCCCTCTCCTTCCAGGAGAGGGGTTGGGGGTGAGGTCTTCCGGGGGCTTGGTAATCCGCCGAGGCTAGGCCGCAAAGTTAATGGGGTTTTGGTCGCGGCGGTGGTTGACGGGAAGTGGATCCGGTTGCTGATCCCCGGCCAGGGCAGCGGTGACCTCTAGGTCTGCCCGCAGGCGTTTGGCGGCGTAGATCGACATATCCCGAGGGACACTGATTCGATCCCGCAGATAACGCAGGGCCGCATCACCGCCAGCGGGGGGCGGACAGGGTTCTCCAGTCATCAAGTGGGTGAGGGCACAGCGCAGGGCTTCGTCCATCAGGGCATCGGGGGCGGGGTTGACGCGGATGATATTGGCCCGATGCTTGATCACCCGGTGCAGCGCCTCCTGGCGAGAATTTTCCGGTTCCGCATAGCCCACGTCGGGCAGGCCCAACCAGGGGCCATGATCCACCCGCTGCTGGTGCTGTCGCGTTTGGGGCAAATCGTTGCTGTAGCAGCCCCCCATCTGTGGCGGCAGGTCGTGGACGTGGGTGTGGAAGTCGCTCTGGGTACCGCGATAGGTAAGGCGGCTTTCCATCGCATCGCACCAGGCCCCAAACCGGGGGTTCACCTCCCGCATGGAATAGCCCTTGTAGTAGAACAAGCTGGCGTTCATGCGCTCCATGTAGGGCGTAAAGACCAGATCCACGGTGCCAAATGCTTCCAAAAAGTAGGGGCCGGAGGTGCTGCCCAGGGCCGCTTCCACCCGATCCATCACCCCTTGAAACTGCTGGCCCGCCCGCTGATCCTCCTGGGCCGACCGGGACGGATAGCACAGCCACATACACCAGGCCCGAAACAGCCGCCGCTCGAGCTGGCGCAGGGGCACCACTGCCCGATCCGTCATGCCGTGAACCAGTGGCCCAAAGGTACGCTCTAGGGCCATCAGAATATCATCGCTTTCGGTGATCAGCTTGCCATCCAGTTCCAGGGCGGGCAGCATCCCAGAGGGCACCTTGCGCTTATACCAGGCTTCCTTTTCGCCATAACAAAACATCGTGACTTTCTCGATGCGGTAGGGAATTTGCTTCTCCTCTAGCCACAGCCACACCTTTTGACAATAGGGACACCAGGCATGGTTATCGCGATACAGCGTCACCCGCACCGCCGATTCTGGCTGGCCAAACAACCGCAGCCTAGCTTGGGCATTGGTGGGGCCATGCACCGGGTCAATCTCAAAATTTGTCAGTGCCGCAAGGGCGTCCCAACTTAGGGGTTCAACAGCCATGGACTTCAACAAAAGCGACAGAATAGGGCCTTAGCACGGGTCGGCTCAAGAATGAAAGTTAGCAGATAGGCCACAAAAATCATCTGTTCCGAAACCAGGCTCAAGCGTGGCCCCTGTATCGTAGTGTACCGCTGGCCTGACGGTCTAACGCCTTGGTGGTTCTCCCAGTTCTTTGATGAGCTGCTCCCTATGAGTACTGCCGTCGCCTAGCGTGTCCATGTCGCGACAGTGCCAAGGTAGACCGCAGAAAGTAAAGTAATGACGGACTGAGGGCGGGCGATGGGTGCATGTGGGCGGCCGGGAGGCGGATATTTTTGAGCTGTTTGCCCAGCCTCGGGGGCCTCAGAGCAACCTGTTGATTCGCGCGGAGCACAACCGCAATCTGCGCTACGAACTGGACTATCTGATTCCGACCCTAGCGCAGGCTCCGGTGCTCGGGACGATGAGCGTTGCGCTGAAGCTCAACCCCAAACGTCCAGCCCGCACGGCCAAACTGACGGTGAAGGCGATGGTGATTACCCTAGACGTGACCCGCCACCACCCGAAACCCCATACCCTGGAGCCCGTTACCCTCAACGCCATCCTGGTCGAAGCACCTATCCCACCCGCCGATGGCCGCCAACTGATTCGGTGGTTGCTGCTGACGACGCTGCCGATAGATACCCCCGAACAGCTCTTGCAAGCGGTGCAGTGGCACCGCTACCGATGGTTGATAGAATGCTTCCATTTCACCCTCAAAAGGGGCTGTGGGCTCGAAGACCTCCAACTCGAAACCGCCTTCCGCCTCCGCCAGGCCCTGGCCACCTATGCCATTGTGGCCTGGCGGTTAATGTGGCTGACCTATCGGGCTCGCTTGACCCCCGATGAGCCCTGTGACAGCGCGAACGCCATTCAGGTAGGGATCCGTGAGTTGGTGAAGCACAGCAATCGCGGGATGGCGCTCATCCACTTGGGGAAACCAACTCCAAATCACCCGAATCAGGAGCGCACAGAGATACAGCGCCACAAAGTTTGCCACGGCCTCGACGAGAACAGTCATGGGCAGAACCTCAGTCGTGGGGGCAGTCGTTCGCCAAGCCCCGAAACACCTCACCCCCAACCCCTCTCCTTGGAGGAGAGGGGATCCGGATACCTTCTTCACAGTCCCTCTCCCTTGGGGAGAGGGATTTAGGGTGAG
>JALQST010000274.1 GCA_023264315.1 Nodosilinea sp. BSH.14 | reverse complement strand
GCCGAGGGATTGGGGGTGAGCGGCTGCGATCACGGAATGGGGGCAGCGACTCGGTGACGGTGACGGTGCCCCCAGGATTGGTGACACCCACGTCGCGTCTGGCGGTGCAGTTCTTTACCTTCCCCGATACCCCCCTCAACTGCGGGGTGCTGCCGGATCAGCCCACCTGGGGCACCGTCCACGGCACCAGCACCATCGACTTCCAGCGTTCCAATTTCATCAATCTGACCGATCTCAGCAACCTGAAGACCGGCTTCCCGCTGACCGCCCCCCAGGACTTGTCAGACCTGACCCTGGTGCTGCCCAACCAGTCCTCGGAGAGCGAGGTGTCCACCCTCCTGGCGGTGAGTGATCGGCTGGGACGTCTGAGCCGCAGTCCATCCGTGAAGTTTCAGGTCTATACCCCCGACTCCCTGGGGGATGAGGCCCGTGGGCGGAATCTGGTGGCCATTGGGCTACGGGGGAATTTCCCCATCCCCGAGATGGTTCAACCCGGGAATGCCAGCTTCCGCCTAGGGGAACAGTTCGGTCGCCAGCGCAACGCCAGCCAGCTTCAAACCCTGCCCGACCAGGCGGGAGTAATTCAGGTCCAGGTGTCACCCTGGAACCCGGAACGTCTGCTCCTCAGTCTCCTGGCCCAAACGCCGATGGGGCTGACCGAAGTGCAACAGATGTTTCAGCAGGATGCCCTGTTTGCGCGGCTAGATGGGGATACGGTGATTGTGCAGCGCACCACCGCCAACCCATCGGTATATAACCAGGCCGACTACCGGGTGATCAGCCTCAATCAGCAGGATCCAAAAGTTCTGGATCAGCGTAGTCTGTGGGGCCGCACCATCACCTTTATCCAGCGGAACTGGTTCCTGCTGCCCATCGGCTTGGTGGCCCTGGCACTGCTGCTGTACGGCATTTCGCAAATCTTTCTCAATCGTCTCAGTCGTCCGGAGGGAAGCCCATGACCTATCCATCCACCCCCACCTCCCCCCGTTCGGGAGCGTGGTTAACCCGCTGGATTGATCGCCTGCCCCTGTGGCTAGAGTCTACCTTTGGTGGGCGAGGGCAACGGAACTTGCTGGGGCTGATGGCCTTAGCCCTAGTGCTGTCCTTGCCCCTGATTGTGACGCCGCTGTCCCTCCAGCAGCAGGGCATCCTGGCGGTGTTTTTAGTCGCGCTGGGCTGGTTCTTGGTGCAGCTAGAACAGCGGCAGCAGAATGATCGCACCAGTGAACACCTGCACCTGGTGCTGGTGTGGCTGAGCCTAGTGGTGACGATGCGGTACCTGTACTACCGCACCTTCAACACCCTCAACTTTGACGGCTGGGTGAACACCACCTTCAGCCTGCTGCTCTATGCCGCCGAACTCTACGCCATTGGCACCCTGGTGCTGGCCTATTTCCAAACCCTCAAACTCAAGCATCGCCGCTCCGTGAGACTGGACGTGATTCCCTTCGACCAATGGCCACCGGTGGATGTGTACATCCCCACCTACAACGAAGACATTGAGATTGTCCGTAAAACCGCCCTCGCCGCCATGGCGATTGACTACCCGGCGGACAAAAAGCGGGTGTATGTGCTGGACGATGACCGCAAGTACCCCGAACGGCGGGCTCAACTGCGGGACATGTGTGAGGACATCGGCTGCGAGATGATCATCCGGGACAACAACGACCACGCCAAGGCAGGCAACATCAACCATGCCCTCGCCCTCACCCCGGGCGACCTGGTGCTGATTCTCGACTGTGACCACATCCCAACCCGCAATTTCTTGCAGGAAACCGTTGGTTTTTTCCTGAATCCCCAGGTGTCCCTCGTCCAAACCCCCCACTGGTTCTATAACCCCGACCCCTTCGAGCGCAACCTGCTCACCCAGGGGAAGGTGCCCGTGGGCAACGAGTTGTTTTATAAGGTGCTGCAAAAGGGCAATGATTTCTGGAACGCCTCCTTTTTCTGCGGTTCCGCGGCGGTGGTGCGGAAACAGCACCTGCTGGAGGTGGGCGGCATTGCCGTAGAAACCGTGACGGAGGACTGCCATACCTCCCTGCGGCTCCATGCCAGGGGCTATGAAACCGTCTACTACGACAAGATCATGGTGGCGGGGCTGGCCCCGGAAACTTTCTCCTCCTACGTGGGCCAGCAAGTGCGCTGGGCCAGGGGGATGGCGCAAATTTTGCGACTGGAATGGCCCATGCTCAACCACAACCTCACCATTCCCCAGCGCATTTGCTACACCTCCGCCACCACGCACTTTTTCTTTGGCTTTCCTCGGCTGATGTATGCCATTGCCCCCATTGCTTTTTTGATCTTTGGCATCAACCTGGTGCGGGGGCTGGGCCTGGAGACCCTCACCTATGCCCTGCCCTCCATTTTGCTGGCCCTCAACGCCAACTACATTATTCAAAAGGGGGTACGGTTCTCCTTTTGGAACGAAATCTTTGAATATTCCATGGCCTTCCAGGATGGCATCGTCACCTTTATGGCCCTCGTCAACCCCAAAATGGGCCGCTTTAACGTGACCGATAAGGGAGTTCAGGTCACAAAGCGCGACTTTGACTGGGCCTCGGTGCGGCTGCTGGTGATCGTCGGCCTTCTGAGCCTGGTGTCCCTCTTTTTGGTGCCCTACTGGCTGATTACCGATCTGCAAGACGCCGACGCCGTGTGGATTAACGCCGTGTGGTGCGTCGTCAATGTCATCCTGCTGTCCGCCGCCATTCTGGTGGCCCTGGAACAACCCCAACTGCGCCAGTCCCACCGCCTGAACCGCCATCTGCGGGCCACGGTGTATTCCGGCGGCAATGCCTTCCCGGGCAGCACCGTAGACATCAGTGAAACCGGAACGCAAATCCTGCTGAGGGACTGGCCCAACCTGCCGGACACCATCGAGCTTGAGATTTACGGCGACACCACCAGCCGCGTCTTTTTGCAGGGGCGGGTGTTGCGGGTCAGCCCCCGCAGTGATCGGGAGGTGGTCATTACCGTGACCTTCGCCGATCTGACCCAGTCCCAGCGGGATGACCTGACGCTGGTCATTTTTTCCGACGTCAACCAGTGGTATTCCCAGGTTCGCAACAACGCCGACCGCCCCCTGGAGTCCATTCGCTTTTTGCTGACCAGTTTGCTCCGAGTCTTTCGCGAACCCAGGGTGGCCAAGGCCAAGCCCGTCTACAAAACCATCCAGGCCCCAACCCAGATCTATAGCCAGGGGCACTACCTCGATGCCATGGCCTACGCCATCAACAGCCAAGGGCTGCAAGTGTCGGTGGCCCAGGATCATCCCCTGGTGCTGCATCCCGAGGTCTTTGGGGTGGGAGACCCGGTGGGCCTGATGATCCACACCGAGGATCAGGGTGTGGTGAAGCTGGTGGCTCAACTCGACGCCATCCAGCCCACCGCCGCCGCCACCACCCTCGATCTCAGCTTTCCCAAGGTGCTCAATGTTCAGCAGGAGCAACGCATTACCGACCTGCTCCACACCTTAAAGGGGGTCGCCCTGGCGGAAGCGAGCTAACCCCCACCTTCGTTCGGGGTAAGTTCCGTGGCCTTATGCCTCGACTGACCTCACCCAATTGGTTAGCGATTATCATGAACGCTCTGTCTCGCGATGCTGAGTGCTGTCTTTGAAGCGTTCCTTGGCGGTGTCAAAGGCTTCAGCCATGGCGGTTTGGATGCGTTTGGGATCGGGCTTTTTGCCGCCCATCAAGTCGCCAAAATACACACAGGCCCCTTCGCCCAAGGCCCAGGTATAGGCTCCGGCCCAGGACGCCGCCACCACACTGCCCAGCCCAGGGACAAATTTAATCAACTCCCGCCCCACCATTTGGGCCAAAAATCCCCCGGCAATGGCGCTGGCCAATCCTCCGGCCTGGGAGGGTTTCAGGGTTTGTCCGTAGATTTGGCCCAAAACGCCAATCATCGACACCTGCAACGCCGTCAGCACGGGCATGGTGGCGAAGGGAATGGGCACCACCGCCAAGGCTGCCGCCATCACCGCAAAGGCCGAAATATAGTGTCGCCCCACATCCCGGTAGAGGCTACCCAGTTGGCGGGAGGCTTCGGTTTGTTCGTCCAGCAGTTGATACAGGGCCTGGGCCTCGGCGGCAGGGAGCAGGTCGGCCAGGGCATCGCGCAGGGCTTCGAGGCCGTAGAACACCGGAGTAAAGCCGTCTTCCTCCAGGGTGAAATCGATTAGCACGGCCCGATCTGCGATGGCCCCAAAGCTCTCCTGAAGGGCGGCAAAGGGACGCTGCACCGCCGCTAAATCCGGGGGATAGGCGGGATGATCGGCCATCTCAGCGAGGTAGACCTCATGGGTAGATGTGACCACCAGCAGGCAGGGAATGGTCGGAAACTGGCGGCGCAACCCCTGGACAATCTGCCGCAGGGCATCAATGGCAAAGTCGGTGATTTTGACGGTCAGAATCAAAATCCGGGCCTGACTGGGGTGCGCGTCTAGGTCGGCCACCAGTTCCGCCACAATGGCCTCGGTGCTTTGGCCCAGGTCGCCCAAGCCCACGGTGTCGGTAAAAATCAGTAGCGGCAGGTCTTCCGAAGGGTAGGCGTAGCGCTCGGTGTGCTGGGTGTGGGGCTTGAAGCCCTGGCCCACAATGTCCGCCGAAACCCCGGTGAGCCCCCG
>JALQST010000273.1 GCA_023264315.1 Nodosilinea sp. BSH.14 | reverse complement strand
GTTAATCGATGGCTGAAATCACCTGGGCTAGGGCAAAGTCTTTTTCAGTGAGGCCACCGGCATCGTGGGTGGTCAGGTTAATGACAACTTTGTTGTAGGAGATGGCTAGGTCGGGATGATGGCCAGCCGCCTCCGCAGGTTCCACCAGGCGGTTGACGAACGCCACAGCGGTAATGAAGTCCTTGAAACTACGGGTGCAGGTGATCACCTTGTCGTTCAGGTGCCAGTCGGGCAGTTGGTTGAGGTGGGCGTGAATGGCGTCAGGAGACAACAGAGTAGTCATGGAAGATGGGGGGTAGCAGAATGCCCTGATCCTAGAACATTGGTAGCCAATCAGGATTTGTATTCGTCGTGGAAGGGTCAATCAATGCTGATGCCGCCAAAGGTTTCGGCGACTTTGCCCGGGTTGGCCAGGGGCGCTCTTTCCAGTTGGCGGGCCTGTTTGCGGTGGCTTTGATAGCCCAACCACGCCGCCGAGGCATCCATCCTGGGCAACAGGGTAACTTGGCCAGGATAGATTTTGTCAGCACCGGATTACTGTGTAACGGTCGGTTAAGGGGTTGACCAGATGTTAATCTTGGGCGGGCACCATAGGGGTAGCGCTGTTTTGGGTGGCAGCTTAGGTTATTGGACCATAGCTGACGGTATGGGGTAAAGTCCGGAATTGTCGGGCTTCGGTTTGTAGTTGCAGCCAGGACACGGCCTCTTAATTGGGTGGGACGAATTGCTATGAAAGATGCCATTTATTGGTTAATGGGCGAAAAGGCAGGACGCACGATTGTGGGTACCTGGAACTGGCTCTGGGGCATCCCGGTGGAGTCGGGGGGCAAGGTGGCAGTGGCAGTGGCCGAAGAATCGCTCCAAGAGATGCAAACCTCGGTGCAGAGGCTGGCTGAAGCCGTGGCTATGCAGGTGGGAGCCTACGAGCGGGCGAAGAAAAAGTACGAGGAAAAGGCCAGAGAACTGCGGAAATTTGAACAGCAGGCGACCCTAGCACAGCAGTCGGGCAACACTGAAGCAGCCCGTCTTGCCATGATGAAGGCCATCCAAATTGAGCAGCTTTTGCCCCAGCTCGAAACCCAGGTACAGCAGGCCGAAAAGTTTGTCGCCGCCTCGAAGGACAAGCTTAACCGCGAGCGGCTGAAGCTAGAGCAGTACAAGACCGACATGGACAACATGAAGGACTTGGCCGAGATCAACAGTGCCCTAGAATCCATTGCCAAGGTGAACAACGAGTTTGACATTGGCTCAGCCCGGTCATCCTTTGAATCGGCCAAGAGCGCGGTGGAAGGTCGCCATTTGCGTAGCAATGCCCTGGCGGAACTGTCGGAAAACCCCAACGAAAAGCTAGCCGCCGACCTCGATCAACTCACCATCGACGATGAGGTCTCCCGTCGCCTGCAATTGCTCGATGGTGCCTCGTCCCAAGAACCCACGGAGTAACCCCACCCTATGAGTAACGGTAATGCCTCGAAGCGCAGTGGCCCCCCTCCCATTGTGTTTATTCTGCTGCTGCTGGGCCTGTTAGGCGGAGCCTTCTGGTTTTTTGTCCTGCGCCCCAAAGCCGTCACCGTGGCAACGCCGCCTGAGGTAGAAACACCGCCGCCTGGTAGCGCCCTGCCCCCGGTGGGAACGGCAAATTTCACCTTGTTGCCTAGCGTTGCAGCGGGTACCACCGTCAATATTGACGGCTCCACCAGCATGGTGCTGATTAACGAAGCGCTGAAGGCGGGGTTTATGCAGCAGTATCCCGGCACCACCGTGAATACGGCGGCGGTGGGGTCAGACAACGGCATTCAGGCCGTGCTAGGGGGCAGCATCGATGTAGCGGCCTCCTCCCGTGCCCTCACCCCCCAGGAGCAGGCCCAGGGGCTAACCGCCGTGCCCGTCGCCACTGACTGCATTGCCCTAGTGGTGGGCCGCGATAATCCCTTCCAGCGGGGGCTTTCCTCCACGCAAACGGTGCAGATTTTCCAGGGTAGCCTGAATAACTGGGCTACCCTCGGTGGCCCCGATACCCCCATTCGGGTGATTAACCGCCCCGCCGTAAGTGGTACCCATGTGGCTTTTCGAGAGATCGTCCTCGGCGGCGGCGACTTTGGCACCACGCCCAACATCACCACCATGGCGCGGGATGCCACCACGCCCATGCTGCAACAACTGGGCACCGACGGTATTGGCTATGCCACCTATAGCCAGGTGGCTGACCAACAAACGGTGCGGGTCGTCCCCATTGAAGGGCTAACCCCAGAAGCCGCCAGCTACCCCTTTCAGCGCTCGCTGTACTACGTCTACAAAGACGCCAACAACCCAGCGGTACAGGCCTTTTTGGGCTTTGCCCTCTCTCCCCAGGGGCAGCAGGCCATTAACAGCACCATGGCCAATCCCTAGGGGCGATGGAATACGGAGAAATGACGATCCTAAAGCATCAAAAATTAGCCTAAATGGATGGCCTATTCAATACTCACGCCACCAAAGGTTTCGGCGACTTTGCCCGGTTTGGCCAGGGGCGCTTTTTCCAGTTGGCGGGCCTGTTTGCGGTGGGATTGAAAATAGCCCAGCCATGCCGCCGGGGCATCCAGCGTTTCGCCGCCGTGCTTGGTTTTGCGCTGGCGCACCTGGCAGAGGACGGGGGTGTTGACGCACGCGCCGGAGACAATCACCTGACCTTTGGTGAGGGCAGGGAGTTCTTGCAGCAGGTCGCGTCCGGCGGCTTCGACGCCATACTTCAGGCTTTCCTGGTCTACGGGGTTGACAATCCGCATGAGGAACTGGCTCATGCACTGGGAGAGCACGTCGGAATCCAGTTTGCCGGGACGCTGGGTAATCAAGCCCACCCCCATGCCAAACTTGCGACCCTCGCTGAGGATCGTCCGCAGAATTTGTTTGCAGCGGGAAGGCTCGTGACCGGGGGCAAAGCGGTGGGCTTCTTCGACGAGGATAAACACCGGATAGGGCAGATAGTTTTCGTCGTCGGGGTTGATTTTGTCCTTAGCGGTGTTCATGCGGGCTTGGTAGCTTTGGCGCAGCACCGCCGCACAGATGACTTGCTGTTCTTCCTGACTAATTTCGTTCATTTGCAGCACGGTAACCTGGCCGGGGGCAAACAAATCCTTCGGCGCAAGGTGCTGCATTCGGTGAAAATAATCCGACCGTTCCAGCTTGCCCAATTTCCACTCCAGGGCGGGGGCAGAAGATCCGGTTTTCTCATTACCCTCATCGTCGGTGCTGCGGTCGGATTCGTAGCAGGCGGCGATCAAATCCTGCACATCCCAGCGGTGGTCGCCCAGTTTGTGTTTGCCCAGCAGGCTAAAGGCTTTGTTGAGGATGGCCTGCTGGCGGTCGCTCATGTCGGGCAGCAGGGTGAGAATGTCGTAGTAATCCAGGGAGGACATGCGAATGCGGATGTCGTCGGGGGTGAGGATTTTCACCGCTGGGCTGTAGCCGTCGTCTGCGGCAAAGGCCGGGTGGCCGCGCATATCCGTCAGGGTGCCGTACTCACCATGGGGGTCAAAAATCAGCACCGCCGCCCGGTTGTAGGGACTCATCAGTTCCTCAATCAGCACCCCCGCCGTGTAGGATTTGCCGGAACCCGTTCCCGCCAAGATGGCCATGTGGGTGCTCACCAGTTCCTTCACATCCAGGGCCACGGGCACCCGTCCACCGGGCCGCAGCAGCAGTGAACCGATGTGGGCCGAACCTGGTGCCTGGGGCTGCTTTTTGTTGATGATGGCTTGCAGACTGGCATCATCCGCCAGGTACACCTTTGCGCCCGGATCGGGGGCCATGCGGGGGTTCATGAAGCCCAGGGCCGGATGGAAATAGCCCACCACATCCACCGTCACCTCGTAGACTTCCGGGTTGGGATGGGCAAACCCCACCAAGGCGGCGATGGCCTCCGGGTTGATGTCGGGATCGGCAAACAGACGGTCGGGCAGGTGGTCGATCAGCGTCAGCGCCGAAATTTTGCCCAAAATCTCTGCCTGGGGCACATCCACCACATCCACCCAATAGTAGACAAACTCGCCAATCTTCACCTGGCGATGGTCGGCGGTGATGAACAAATACTGATTGCCCGTCTCCCCCGGCCCTTTCACCGTGCCAATCACCGGAAGCTCTAGGGGTTTGGGTTTGGCTGCCATCGGAACGTCCTACTCCAATCGTGTCGCTCAGCCGCCATCGCCGAAAACGTCCACGATCCACGGCTGAAATCCTTGCCAAAAGTCTAGCACCCTTCTCCTAGATCACCCGTACGTATGATGGGGCACCCCCTGAACCCAGGCTCGGCTATCCCCCTAGGCGCGGGTGGGGCAGAGGTGGGCAAGGAAGGTTTGAATCGCTTCAGCGGTGTGCTGAGGTTGTTCCAGGTGAGGCACATGGCCGCAGGCATCGATCCACACCAGTTGGCTCTGGGGCAGGGCTTGTTGGAAGCGGTCGGCATCGCGGGTGCCCAAAATCCGATCCTGCTTACCCCAAATGACGAGGGTGGGCTGGGTCATGCTGGCAATTTTGTCGTCGAGGAAGTTGTAGCCGCCGCTCTTGGTGAAGGCAATCAGGGCTTCCTTCCAGCGGGGGCAATCCAAATGCAGGGCGGCGCAGAGTTCGGCATCGGGGGTGACGAAGGCTTTATCAAAATA
>JALQST010000272.1 GCA_023264315.1 Nodosilinea sp. BSH.14 | reverse complement strand
TTCGTGGGAGTGGCTACGGGATTTCAGTGGTTTCAGGCTTTTCAGGTTCGCAATATGGCAATTAATCGAGGTGCCCTCCAGTCTTTGCGCTCCCCCACCGCATAGTTGTAGACCTTGCGGCAAGTCTCCAGCCAATGAAGCATCTGGAGTTCCTGTTCAAGGTCGGGGTAAATCCGGTATGAGTAGGTCAATACAAGCATGTTCCCATGATAACTTAGGGGAACTGGTAGTGCTCCCTAGAAAATGGCGAAAGACGATGGCGACTCCGCTCCGCTTCGTCGCCTCGGCGTTCATCCCGACACTCACGCTCCGCGTAGAGTGCGGGGCTTCCCGCCGATTAAGCTAAAAATCTTGTTAAGATGGGCTACATTCCATCGCGATGGACAGGACGCATTGTGACTGATACCGTACCGCCTGAAGTGGTGCAGCAGGTCGCTGAGTATTTCAGTGTCTTGAGCGAACCGACGCGTCTGCGCCTGCTCAACCTGCTCCGCGATGGCGAAAAATGCGTACAAGAACTGGTAGACGCAACACAAACCAGCCAAGCCAATGTTTCCAAGCATCTTAAGGTGATGGTGCAAGCGGGCATCCTCAACCGCCGCGCCGAGGGCACCTCCGCCTACTACAGCGTTTCCGATGAGCTGATTTTTGACCTCTGTGGCATGGTCTGTGATCGCATCGCCTCCCGCATTGAAGAACAAGCCCGCCAGTTTCGGAACTTCAGCCTCGCGGGTCGGCAGTAGTTGCCCTAGGGCTTTATTCCCATCGATTCACCCCATGCCGCCCCTGTCCGTTCGCCTTGAGCTGGCTGAGAATTGCGGTTCATGGGTTCTGGGGCTTGCATTTTTAGCGATTGTGCGTATTCTTAGTTAGGCTTTCGGTCGGCGCATTGTTCCAGGTAGCCAGTGGCTCGGTATCTAGGAGCGCCATTCCGCAGACAGGGCAGAGTTCCCTAAGAGGACGTATCCATGCAACGGTTTACCCCATCTCGGTTGAGTTCAGGCATCGTGCCCATGGTGATAGGCGGTGGGGTGGCCCTGGTGGCCATCGGGGGTGCGGCGGCGACGGCGGCCACCCTAGCCGCATGGCAGTTTGACCCCGCCACCCAGCAGTTGACCCTCACCCTACCGACGGGGGTGGTGCCGCAGTACACGCCCGTGATGGGTGGCCTCGTGGTCACACTGCCCCATACTCAACTGGGAGCGGTGCCCACCGTCGCCCGCTACGATGGCCCCGTTCAGCAAATCGAGCTGCTGGCCCGGGATAACGCGGTGGACATTGTCCTCACCCTGGCCCCCGGAGTGGCCTTGGGCGAAGGCACCGGGCAACTGGTGTCCATCGCTGGTGGGGATCAAGCCCGCTGGGTGTTTACGCCTCGGGTGGCTCCATCGGCCATGGTCTCGGACAACCCCAGCCCAGCCCCCGGCATGATTGTGGAGTTGCCCCCCCTGCCCGCCGACCCCAACCTCAGTTGGCCCTACACCGGGGTCGGACGGCTCAGCATTTCGGCGGCGAACCTGATGCGGCCCGCCAACTTGGATACCTTCAATACCCTGCCTGAAACCCTTGCCATTGACCCCTTCAACCTGGGCCTGCCCACGGTGACGGAGCAGGTCTCAGTGCCCAGTTTGGAAGAACTGGATGCGGTGGTGGGGGTGGCCCTTCCCAACCCTGCCCTGGCGTTGCCCCCCCTCGCCGCCACCGCAAATCCTACCTCAACGATGGCCCCAGGCCTGACATCTCCCAGCGCTGGGGTAATTGCCACGCCACCCCCCAGCGGTCGGCCTAGCCCAGTGGCCCCTGGGGCAACGGCCTCTATCCCCCTGGATACCCCCATTGATCAAGACACCGGCGGTCAGGCCATTGCCGTCAACCCTGCCCCCAGTCCCACCACCAACCTAGGGGGCAATCCAACCCCGACGGCGGTCATGACTGCGCCCCCACCCAGGATTAACCCAATGGCCCAGGTCTCTAGTCCTACGCCCCCGGCCCCGGCCAGTACGCCCATGCCGCCCTTTTTGACCGTGCCGCCCTCCGCACAGCCTGACGCGGTGGCCAGTGTTTCTGGGGGAAATGTTGCCCCCGTAGCCAGTGCGCCCCTCGGGGTGGCCATGCCCCCCACTGTCACCACCCCCGGCGTAGTCATTCCGCCCAGTGTGAATCCGATGGTGGTGGCCGCCAGCCCCGATGCCGCCATTTCCTTTGGGCAACCGCTGCCGGGGAATCCACCCGTGGGTAGCCCAGCGCTGGCCAGTTCCGCCTGGGGCACCGATCCGGCCTGGGGCGATCACCGCCTTGCCCCCGATACCCTGATCGCCGCTGGGAGCATCCTAGAACTGCGCTACACCGGCACCCAAGCCCTGGCGCTGAATTCCGACACGGTACACCAAGAAGTGCTGGTGCTGGAGACCGAAATCCGCGATCCAGTCACCAACGGCCTAGTCGCCCCAGCCGGTAGCCAACTGATCGGCCAGTTCAAACCCAGCGGCGATGGCCACCAGTGGATGAGCCAGATGTTGATCTCCCCTGATGGCCAGCGCATTCCCTTCGCCAGCACCTCAGAGCAGGTCTATAACTCGCCCCAGATCAGCGGTGGCACCATGGCCCTAGGGGCGGGTTTGGGTGCCCTAGCGCTGACGCTGCTAACGGGCTTCGGCGGTATTGGACTGCTTGGGGGAGCCCTGATTGGAGCCACCACGGCGGTGGGCACGGCTCCGCAAATGCTGGTGATCGAGCCCAACCAAGTGGTCTATGCCGAAGTGATGCAGGATATCTATCGAGCGATGCCCATCGCCGCCATGCCCGCCAATGTCCAAGATTGGGGAGCGCTACCGGGCACTTGGCAACCCCCCAATGATGCCCCAGCAACGCCCCAGTAAGGCGATTCGGTCGCCATTCGGCTAGGCTCAGGGGGACGCCGCCGCCTCACCGCTGGGCGGCTCGAATTTGTAGCCCACTCCGCGCACCGTCTGAATCAGGACCGGTTCGTTAATGTCCTTTTCGATTTTTTTGCGAATCTGCCCGACGTGGACATCCACCACGCGCTGATCGCCCACGTAGTCGTAGTCCCACACCTTTTGAATCAGCTCGGCCCGTCGCCACACGCGGCCTGGGTGGCTGGCCAAGAAATGCAGCAGGTCAAATTCTAGAGCGGTGAGGGGCACCAAATCGTGATCGAGCATGACCTCCCGGCGCACTGGGTCGATCATGAGACTGTTAAAGACGAGGCACTGCTGCTTGGTGGTTGTAACCGGGCGCTGACGCTTGAGAATCGCCCCTACGCGCACCTCCAGTTCCAGCAGACTAAAGGGTTTGGTGAGGTAGTCGTCGGCCCCCTCGGTAAAGCCGCGAATTTTATCCGCCTCATCGGTGCGGCTGGTCAACATTAAGACAAAGACCCCGGTGCGGGACTGCATTTCCTTGCAGAGGTCGTAGCCATTGGTGTCGGGCAGGTTCACATCGAGGATAACCAAATCCGGCGTGAACTGCTCGAACAGGGCCAGCGCCTTTTGTCCATCCGCCGCCGATTCCATGTCATAGTCCTGCTTCGCCAAAAATCGGTAGACTAAGTTGCGAATTGCCGGATCATCATCAACAACTAGGATTTTGGCCTCCACCATGGTCACACCTTGGATCTAGGGGGACTGATAAGCATGGAACCTGAACAGCACGATGGCAGGCACCGCCCCTATCAACGGCCCCGGCACATTGAGCCCGGACGGCCTCAGGGGTTTATCGGTTCTTCATGTTTCCGTCATAAACAGCCGGATGATTCCCTAGCTTACTAGAGTTTTTTATGAAGAGACTACGCTAGGCTCAGTAAATCTACATGGTTTCGGCCCGTCATCCCCGTTGGCCTAGAAAGCTTTTTATGAAGAGACTACGCTAGGCTCAGTAAATCTACATGGTTCCGGCCCGTCATCCCCGTTGGCCTAGAAAGCCCCCCATGGGCTGCCTGCGCCCCAGTATCCCTGCGCAGGAATGCCAAACAAACTTGGCCGGGTTCGGTGGCAATGGCACAATGGAAGCGCCCCCGATAGCACCGTTTATGTCTACCCTTTGGCCCTACGCCACCCCCGGCATCCCCGATGCCCTATTTGAGCAATTACCCGGTATTCCCCTCAGCAGTCGGGAGGTACGGCTGTTGCTGTTGGGCTATTTGCGGCTGCGGCCCACGGACGTGCTGTGGGACATTGGTGCAGGCACGGGCACCCTGGCCATTGAGGCGGCACTGATGTGCAAACAGGGGCAAGTGGTGGCGGTGGAGCGCGATGAGGACGTGGCGGATTTAATCCGGCGCAACTGCCAGCGATTTGAGCTAACGAACGTCACCGTGGTGCAGGGCAGCGCCCCGGACATTTTGGAATACCTCTCCCCCCACCCCAACTGCATTTTTGTGGAGGGGGGCCGGTCGCTCAAAACCATTCTGCAAGCCACCTGGGGCTACCTGCCCTCCGGCGGGCGGTTGGTTGTCACCGTAGGCAATTTGGAAGGTCTCTACAGCGTCTCCGAAACTTTCGCCCAACTCCAAGTGCGCAACATTGAAGCCGCCCAACCCGCCGTCAACCACCTAGAGGTGAAGGGCAACCACCAAGTGTTCACTGCCGTTGATCCCATCTTCATCCTCAGCGGCGAAAAGGTTTAGC
>JALQST010000271.1 GCA_023264315.1 Nodosilinea sp. BSH.14 | reverse complement strand
GCCGTGGATCATCCCAGCCCTGATCCGTTCAACCCCTATCTGGATGAGGTGTTCACAATGGCGCTTTTTGGTCTCATTCTGCTGGTTGTGGGCGGTGTGCTGTGGTTTGTCCGAGGACAGCAAGCCCATCGGAGCCGCCATCTGAAGCTGGCTCAGAACACGCCCATCGCCCAACTCAAAAGCTTGGCGGCGGCGGTGGCGGAGGAAATTGGCGGTGGCGACTGGCGAGACTATGTCTCGGTCTGTGGCACCCTATCCACCCCAAACCCCATCACCTCGCCGATGAAGGGCGTTCCCTGTGTCGGCTACAGCAACAGCGTGGTGCGCGAGTACGAGGAAACCGTGGAGGAAGAGGACAGCCAAGGGAATCACACCACCCGCACCCAGCGCGGTTCGGAAACTATTAGCAGCGAGTCCCGGTCGGTGCCCTTTGAGGTGGCGGACGCCCAGGGAGACCAGGTAACGGTGCATCCTGATGGCGCGGATTTAGACACCGTCGAGGTGCTCAACGAATTTAAACCGGGCCAGCCCGCCGCCGGGTCGGTGGCCTTTGGCGGCTTTTCCGTCAACTTTGGGTCAAGCGGCTACGGCAATGACTATGGCCTCGGTCGCCGTCGCACCCTGGGCTATCGCTACCGAGAATCGGTGATGCCCCTCGGGCGAGCCGTGACGGTGGTGGGCATGGCCAGTGATCGCACGGGCCAGATCACCATCGAGAAGCCCAACGATAATCGACCTTTCATCATCTCGACCAAATCCCAAGAAACCCTCGCTAAGGACGCCACCCAGGGGGCCAACATCGCCACCGGAGCCATGGTGGGGTGTTGGGTGCTGGGGGCCATTTTGCTGGTGATCGGGCTGCTATCCTAGGGTTGGGATCCTAACGGTGCCCAAGACCCATCCGGCTAGGACGGTGGTGCCCCAAACCCCTGGGCGATGGCCCAGACCTGATCGGGGGAATCTACCCGAAACGCCTGGATTCCCAAAGCCCTGGCCGCCTCCACATTGCGAGCACCATCATCAAAGAAGGCAATCTGCTCAGGGGCGGTGTCGAGATGGGCGATCACCGTCTCGAAGATCTGCGGGCTCGGTTTCATACAGCCCATCTGGTAAGACAGAAACAGGCGGTCAAAGGTGGGGAGGAAGCCCTCAATCCGGCTTAGTTTTTCGTGGTGGGCCGGGTTGGTGTTCGACAACAAAGACAGGTGAAACCGGGCTTTGAGATCCCCTAGAACCCGTAAGCAATCGGGAAAGGGATCCTGCACCAGCGCCAGAAATTCCCGCTGAAACACAGCGGGATCTAGGGAAAGATCAAACTCTTGCAGAAAAGCCGCCGTAAACTGGTCAAAATCTGTCCGCCCCGACTCAAAATCCACCGTACTCACCGCCGACACCCACAGGTGATGGAGTTCCGCCATCGGCAGGGGACGGTTGAGTAGTGCCTCCATGCGCTCCTGCCACTGCAATTCCACCAGCACACCGCCCATATCTAACAAAATGTGCGTAATCATCGTCAACATCTCACTCGTTACAATTCATTGGACTTTGGGTATCGGTTTATCACGAAACTTGAAGTTTTATCGCCTTCCTAACTGATGAATAGGCTGGCCCAAGTTGTGGAAAGCCTTTATCTATAGCCCTTTTCAGCGCTTCTCGGCGGAGGATTACGTCCTAGGATCAACACTCTCGCAAGAATAGTTCACCATTGGAGATAGCAAAGTTCGATAGGGTAAAGGCATCGATATCCCCTACCCAAAACGCTACGCCTTGGGTATTTCTATCCATTCATGTTGTAGGTCAACTTGCCATGAGTACGCTGTCAAACCCCAGCCTAAAATCCATCAATTGGTTTGGAGTCGTCCTGGTCTCCCTAATGTTTTGGTTTAGCACCAGTTTGTTAATGGACTTTGTGATTATGCCCGGTCTCTTTGTCACGGGTATGATGAGCCAGCCTGATTTTGGTACCGCTGGCTATGCGCTGTTTTGGGTGTTCAATCGCCTAGAGCTCATCTGCGGGGCACTGATTCTCACGGGGCTGCTGGTCGCCCACCAGGCCCGCACCGACCACACGGTGATGGACAGCGGTATTCGCAGTCGTTGGGCCATTGAATTGGCCCTGGGGCTGATGGCCATCGTACTGGTGATGACCTATGCCCTCACCCCCGCTATGGGTGCCCTCGGCGTATCGCTCAATGCCTTTGAACCGGCAACCCTGCCCGTGGGCATGAACCAACTCCATCTACTGTACTTTGGCCTCGAAGCCCTCAAACTGATCGGCTGTGGCCTCCTGCTGAGACTCTACTTCCACGACCTCCAAGTTTCCGGCGAAGCCTAGCCCAGGAAATCGCCCCTCCTCTCCTTCAACCCAACCCCCAGAACGCTTATTCTCGTGTCCTGGGGGTTTTCTGTGGAGGGTAAACGGCGGTCTCTCAACGGTTGTTTACCCTACTTTCCGGCCATCATCTGGGCGACAAAGTTGGTGTAGACATCGCCGCTGAGGAAGTTGGGATTCTCTAGCACCTTTTGGTGGAAGGGAATCGTGGTGGGCAGTCCGGTGATGGCGCATTCCCGCAGGGCGCGTTTCATACGGCGGATGGCGGTGGGACGATCTGGCCCCCACACAATCAGCTTGCCAATCAGGGAATCGTAGTAGGGGGGGATTTCGTAGTCAGTGTAGACGTGGGAATCCATCCGCACCCCCATGCCGCCCGGTGCTAGGTAGCCGTTGATGCGGCCTGGATTGGGGCGGAAGTTGTGGTCGGGGTCTTCGGCGTTAATGCGGCACTCGATAGCGTGACCCCGAAACTGGATTTGATCCTGGGTGAAGGGCAGCTTGTCGCCCTGGGCCACCCGAAGCTGGGCGGCAATTAGGTCGATGCCCGTGATCATCTCGGTGACGGGGTGCTCTACCTGGATGCGGGTGTTCATCTCCATGAAGTAGAAATTGCCGTGGCCGTCCACCAAAAATTCCACGGTGCCTGCGCCCACGTAGTTGATGGCTTTGGCCGCTAAAACGGCGGCATCCCCCATTTTTTGCCGCTGCTCTGCGGTCAGGATGGGGCTGGGGGCTTCTTCGAGTAGCTTTTGGTGCCGCCGCTGGATCGAGCAATCCCGCTCGCCTAGGTGGACGACGTTGCCGTAGCTGTCGGCCAAGATTTGAAACTCGATATGGCGGGGGCGCTCGACGAATTTTTCCAGGTACACCCCAGGGTTGCCAAAGGCGGCCTGCGCCTCGCCCTGGGCGGCCATGAAGGCTTTGCTCATATCGGCTTCGGTCTGCACCAGGCGCATCCCCCGTCCGCCGCCGCCCGCCGTGGCTTTGATGATGACGGGATAGCCAATGTCCGCCGCAATCCGGTAGGCTTCCGTTTCGTCCATCAGCAGGCCATCGCTGCCGGGAACCGTGGGCACCCCCACCCGCTGCATGGTTTCCTTGGCCGTAGACTTGTCGCCCATCTTGCGGATGGCCTCCGGCGATGGCCCCACAAAGACGATCTGGTGATCGGCGCAGATTTCCGCAAAACGGGCATTTTCCGCCAAAAAGCCGTAGCCCGGATGGATGGCGCTGGCGTTGCGCGTCAAGGCAGCGGCGATGATGTTGGGGATATTCAGGTAGCTCTTTTGGCTGGGGGCTTCACCAATGCACACGGCTTCATCCGCCAGTTGGACGTGCAGGGCGTGGCGATCCACCGTGGAATGGACGGCCACCGTGGCGATGCCCATCTCTTCACAGGTGCGGAGAATGCGGAGCGCAATTTCTCCCCGATTAGCAATCAAAATTTTAGAAAAGCGCATTCGATAGGGCGATAGTCTCTCAACCAGAATCATACGACGGTTGCTGATCCTATCACGGGGTGAGGGGGAGAAAATTTGTGATCCGAGGGGGCTAACAATGTCGCCATTATGGTTTATTCTGATAAAGCTGAGACGAGTTTCAGGCTAGACACCCTCATGGGCTTGAGTTAGACGGTTTCAGTCCAACCTGCGGATGTGGTGGAATTGGTAGACACGCACGCTTGAGGGGCGTGTGGCTTACGCCGTGCGAGTTCGAGTCTCGCCATCCGCATAGGCTACGCTGTATCTCGTTTCTGGTATTGCTCGAACCAGAGGGGCTTGAGGGTAGCATCGATATCTTCCTGCTTGATTTTCTTGTATCAATCCAGCTTGGTGCGAACGAATTCTCGCAGCATCTTATCGACCGTTTCGTTGAATTTCTCCCATTTGGCCTGATCGGTGTTGTTGGCCTCCATGACGTTGGCGAGGTCTGAATCTTCCTCCACCTGTTGCTGAATCCGCTGTAGGTCAAGGCGGTCATCCTCCGTGAGGTTCGCTCCATACAGCTCGTTAAGGCGGGTGACAATGTTATCTAGGGTGTCGGTTTCTTCCTCGGTAAGGCCACCGCTGGATTCTCCGGCATAGGTGCCAGGGAGTTCCCCAGCCCGATCCGTCAAAGGAATGGCCCCGGTATAGGTTTCCTGAATGCGGAGGGAGTCGAGTTGGACGGCATTGAGCAGGTCTTTCGGTAAGGCTTCTGTCTCTCGGGCGTCGAGCTTGCGATTGAGCAGGCGCACGTAGGCGTAACCTGAGTTCGGGTTAAGCAGCGGGCGGGAGAGCGAGGTCAAGATGGAGGGAAGGCTTTTTCGGTTGGTGGCCGTAGGCAATCAACCCACAGACGACATTGACCATGAAATTGA
>JALQST010000270.1 GCA_023264315.1 Nodosilinea sp. BSH.14 | reverse complement strand
ACCTCCTCTATCTTAGCGAAGTGTTGTGTAAAGCCGTCCTAGAAGGACGGGATTTCAGACCCAGGAGATTCTGATGACCTTGACCCCAAATTCTAGCTGTCCCGTAGACGATCCGCCTCGCCAGATCGCCGCTAAGATGTCCCAAACTCAGTGGCAGAGACGATTTCGATACCTTTATCTGCGGTTCATTCGGCTCCAGGGCAGCCCCGAACAGTTGGCGAGGGGCATGGCTAGCGGGGTCTTTTCCGGATGTTTCCCGCTGTTTGGTCTCCAAATGATTATCGGTATTGCGGTGGCCACGGCGCTGCGCGGCAATCGCATCATGGCGGCGGCCTCCACTTGGATTAGCAACCCCTTCACCTATCTGCCCCTGTTTGCCTTTAACTACCAAGTCGGGGCTTGGCTATTGGGGGGCGGGGCGATGATGGATTTTTCCGACCTGGAGGGACTCAAAGGCTGGATGGACATGGGGACTGAGGTCTCGGTGCGGCTGATGCTGGGGAGCACCGTGGTTGGGCTCGTCCTAGCGCTGCTCAGCTACCAACTGGGCCTGCCGCTGATTCGGCGCATCCGCCATCGGCGTCCGTCCCTCACCCGGTTTCGCTAAGGCGCTATCGGGTGGCCTGGGCCAATCTCCCAGGGGAAAGGGCTCCGACAAGATCCGTTAAAATAGGCGTCTGCCCAGCGGCACCGGTGTCTAGGGGCAGGTTTGCCGAGCAATGGCTAGGCCCGGAGTATCAGTCCTATGGTTCAACTCAATAATGGCATCACGCTGTTTTTCAGCCTGCTGGTGGAGGCCATGCCCTTCCTCTTATTGGGGGTGATTTTTTCCAGCGTGCTGCTGCTGTTTGTGGATGAGCAAAAGCTGCTGGCGTTGATCCCTCGTAACGTGCTGCTGGCCGCCTTGGCCGGGGGGCTGATTGGGTTTCTCTTTCCGGTGTGCGAGTGCGGCAATATTCCCGTCGCCCGCCGACTGCTGATGAAGGGGGCACCCACCGCCGTGGCCATTGGCTTTTTGTTGGCCGCGCCCACCGTCAACCCCATCGTCTTTTGGGCCACTTGGATTGCCTTCCGCGATCAGCCAGAAATCGTGTTTCTGCGGGTTGGGTTTACGCTCATTGTCGCCATGTCCATTGCCCTGATCTTCAGTGCCCAGGCGGATATGCGTCCTTTTTTGCAGGATAACCTGGCCCGCCTGATGGGGGATCCCGCAACCTCCTCCTCCGGGGCCATCCCCCGTTCCGGCCCTGCGGCCCTGGCCGATGGCCCTGCCGACGATCCCGAAGCGGTGTCGCCCCTGCTGCGGTCGGGTACGTTTTTGCTCCAGTCTCCTGGCCAAGTGCTGCAATTGGATGTGCCGCCAGCCCAGGTGTTGGCCCAGGTGGCCACCGCACCGCCGCCGCTGGGGGTGCGGCTGCGCATGATGGTGGACAACATGGTGCTAGAAATGCGCGAACTGGGCGCAGTCTTGATTTTGGGTAGCGCCATTGCTGCCTTCGTGCAGGTCGCCATTCCCAGGGATGTGATTCTCAATTTGGGGCAGGGGCCTGTCACCTCCATCGTGGCGATGATGGCCCTGGCCTGGGTGGTATCCATCTGCTCCACCGTAGATTCCTTCTTTGCCCTGTCCTTCGCCTCGGTCTTTACCAGTGGATCCCTGCTGGCCTTCCTGGTGTTTGGCCCCATGATCGACCTCAAGAACATCAGTCTGCTGCTGACGGTGTTCAAGGGGCGAGCTATCCTCTACCTGTTTTTGCTGGCCGCCCAAATCACCTTCCTGCTCACCCTGATCATGAATTTATACGTGGGTTGAGGCGGCTGAATGGGGCCAAGGAGGCCGCCCACCCAGGATGAGCCCAGGTCATGCCCTCTCGAACAGTGATCGTTGTCTAGGGATCGGTTAAGGCCGTGCCACAGCGTTGGCAGAAGCGAGCATCATCGTCATGGCTGGCCCAACCACAGCCCGGGCAAGGCTGATGAGGGCAGACAGAAAAATCAGCCCCACAATCGCGCCATTGATAATCTGACCGGTGACGGTCTCGGTGGTTTCGAGGTGACAGCGCAGGCGATCACGCCGCGTCCCAACGGTGCAGGCGGCGGGGGGAGCAGGGGAGTCGTCCATCGTCCGTGAGGTCTTACGGGGGCTTTGCGATCAACCCAGAATCTTCAGTAACCCCTGTTGGCCCACCAGAATTTCCCGCAGCAGGGTAATCAGGCCCACCCAGATCACCGGCGCGATATCCACGCCGCCAATGGGGGGAACGATCTGGCGCACCGGAGCCAGCAGCGGCTCCGTGGGCCACACCACTAGGGCAACGGGCGGCTTCGTGAGGTCTACCTGGGGATACCAGGTCAACACAATGCGAAAGATAAACAGCAGGGTCATCAGGGCCAGAACCAGCCCTACGCTCCAATTCAACACCACCGACGGGGCCATAGTCACACCTCAACCTTGGGAGAATGATCCTATTCTAAAGCTTTGTAAACCCTCCCTCCCCACCTTCCAAGCCGAGAATTCTAGGGATTTCAGCCTTCGGGGCGGCCTCCTAGACGGGCTATTGTGTTCACGGTGTTAAGTTAAGCAATAATGTTAAGTAACAATTTGTCGAAATCGTTATCAGGACAAAACCCTATGACACCTTCTCTCACTAATTTCCTCCTGAGTCTTCTGGCTGGGGTCTTGATTGTGGTGGTTCCTGCCACCGTTGGCCTCCTCTTCCTGAGCCAGCGGGATAAAGTCCAGCGCCAATAGTTGGGGCCTAGGTCGGGATGGGGCGGCCCTCTCCAGGTCACGGCCCTATCCCAGCCCCCACCCTGCCGATAGCATCAAGGCCATTGCCCCTGGCTATCGGTGGCCGTCACCGCCATAGAATCGCCAGAAGTCCGTTAGAATTGGTGAGATCGAAATGATTGCGGGGATCGCCCTGCGATCATGGCAGCCCTGAGGTGACGGCTCTGAATCCTCAAGGTTTGTCTTGGCCCCATTCCAGGTATACGCCCTGGCCCCTGGGGAACTCCTAGCCTTGGCGTTGCCATCCTATCGAGGAATCCACTGTGAATTTTGGTACTCCTGTTCCCCTCCTGCTTGGCATTTTTTTAGTTCTCAGCGCCGTTGCGCTGTTTTTTTTAGAGCGCTTTCGGCCAGGGTATGGACGCGATTCGGATCGGGTTTACGCCATTCTGATGCTGATTTCTGGGGTGTTTCTCCTCGGCCATCTCACGATGGAACTGATTCCCTCCTTCCAGCAGATGATCATGGTTGGGATGCTGACGGCGCTGATGATTCAAAATATC
The DNA here is from genome assembly GCA_023264315.1 of Nodosilinea sp. BSH.14. Taxonomy (GTDB): domain Bacteria; phylum Cyanobacteriota; class Cyanobacteriia; order Phormidesmidales; family Phormidesmidaceae; genus Nodosilinea. Next base: position 1,440 of record JALQST010000270.1, on the reverse strand, counting down.
AATGCTCGTGAACCCTTCCAGGGGCGGCCCATGGCCCAGGGAGACGGACGCGACGGCGATGGTGGCTATCGGCCCCCGACTCGGCCCAGTCGTCCGGCCTACGGGGGAGACAGCCGTGCCAACATGCGGGCCGAACTAGATCGGCGAGACTATGGCCTCGAAGACCCCTATGCTCGCCCTCGCCCAATGCTGGGGGGGCGTGATGAGGGCGGACGCCCCTATTCCTCCCCCTCCGGCTATGGCCAAGATGCCTACTCTTCCCGCTACGATGACCGGGGATCGATGCCCCCTAGTCCTCGGCCCGAGGGCTTTGGCGACCCGAGATCGGGAGAGCGACCCGGAAACCGCCCTGGAGAGCGGCCCGGAGAACGGCCCGGAGAACGGCCCGATGGGTCAGGCTACACCGAGGGTGCGATCTATTCCGAAGGGTCAACCTATAGCAGTGCCCCCCGGCCCGATGAGCGGCTGCGTCGCCGCCGCCCCAAAGCCCGCAGTGACTACCAAGATCGCTACCGCCCTGAGACCGGCAATCCTCCCCGGCCCGACTATCGACCCGGTGGCCCCACGGACGGATGGGGCTAGGATGACCCATGATGTCTTTTTTGCCCTCCCTTTCCCTGAATTTAGGCACCCTGGCGGGCACCGTCCTGTGGGCCTTGTCGCTTTACCTCGGCTTTTCCCCCGTGACCGACCGGGTGATTGACGGTTGCCACCGCTGGCTTCAGTCTCTCCAGCAGAATGCCTCGCCCCCCGGCCCCTCCCCATCCCTCGGTCGGGAGGCCCAAATGGCCACCGCATCCCTGCTGAGTGTGGTTCCCTTTTTAGCCCTCGGCGGTGTGGCCCACTATGGGCTGAGTCTTAGCCTGGGGGGCAGTTGGGCCGTGAGTTTAGGCGTAATCGCCTTCATCATCAGTGGGGTGTACGAACTCGGTCGCCAAAGCAGTCAATCTGAGTAGGGATACCGCCGAAGCCTCATGTCGGCCTGTGGGTTTCTTTTCTGTACCGGGTCAAGCAACAGCCTTGACCCGGTGGCTTCCGGCCCAGGCGGCGCATACCCTCTTGCCCCCTCACTTACCGATGCAGAAGCGGCTAAAAATTTCGTCTAGCATCGACTCGGTGATATCGTCTCCAGTGATGGATCCGAGGGCATGGATGGCCGTTCGGAGATCAATGGTCCAAAAATCCAGGGGGAACTGGCCCTCGATGGTTTGCTGCACCTGGGTGAGCGCTAGTTGGGCCTCGGTGAGGGCGGCGGCTTGGCGTTGATTGAGGGTAAATTCTAGATTGTTGAGGGCAATCTGGTCGGCGTGGATGGCCTCAAGACTGGTCACACGGAAGCTGCTGGCTACGGTTCGGTGATCTCGACGGAGCAGGGTGGACGCCGCCTTGTCGCTGTGGTGCACGGGTTGACCTCCATGGCCGAGCGCACCGAAGAAGGCC
>JALQST010000026.1 GCA_023264315.1 Nodosilinea sp. BSH.14 | reverse complement strand
GGCCAGAAGGAATTTGGCACCAAGGTGGAGATCAAAAACATGAACTCCTTCAGCGCCATCCAAAAGGCCATTGACTACGAAATCGAGCGGCAAATCAAGGCCAACGAAGCAGGCGAAAAAATCGTCCAAGAAACCCGCCTGTGGGATGAAAGCACCCAGCGCACCAAGAGTATGCGCTCCAAGGAAGGCTCTAGCGACTACCGCTACTTCCCGGAACCCGACCTGCCGACGATTGTGGTCTCCGTGGCCCAAAGAGAGGCGTGGCAAGGGGAACTGCCGGAACTGCCCGCCCAAAAGCGTAGCCGCTACGAGGAAGCCTTTGGCCTCTCCGCCTACGATGCCCGTGTACTCAGCGACGAGCGCAGCATTGCGGAATTCTTTGAGGCCACCGTATCTACCGGGGCTGACCCCAAGCTCACCGCCAACTGGCTCACCCAAGACATCGCGGCTTACCTGAACTCCGAAAAGCTCTCGATTGACGAATTGCCCCTGAAGCCAGAGATGCTGGCGGAACTGGTGAAGCTCATCGAAGCGGGCACCATCAGCAACAAAATTGGCAAAGACCTGCTGCCGGAACTGCTCACCCAGGGCGGTTCTCCCAAGGCGATGGTGGAGGAACGCGGCCTCAGCCAAATCTCCGATCCCGCCCAGATCGAAGCCATGATCGACGAAGTGTTCGCCGCCCACCCCGAAGAGTTGGAAGCCTACCGAGGCGGCAAGAAAAAGCTGCAAGGCTTCTTTGTGGGTCAGTTGATGAAGGTTAGCGGCGGACGGGTGGATCCTAAGCTCAGCAACCAATTGCTGAGCAAAAAGCTGAATGGCTAGCGGGTCATCCAGATCATGTCAGCGCCCCTAATTGAGTTCCGCCATCTGCAAAAGATCTACGGTGAAGGCAACACCGAGGTGCGTGCCCTGTGGAACGTCAACCTGGCCATTGCCCCTGGGGAATACTGCGCCATTATGGGGCCGTCGGGATCTGGTAAATCCACGGCCATGAACATGATTGGCTGTCTGGATCGGCCCACCGCTGGCGACTATTACTTTGATCAGCAAAACGTGGCCACCCTGGCGGATCTTGATTTGGCCCACATTCGCAACCGCAAAATTGGCTTTGTCTTTCAGCAGTTTCATCTGCTGTCGCAGCTAACGGCGCGGGAAAATGTGGAACTGCCCATGGTCTATGCCGGGGCGGCCAAGGCCGAACGACGCCAGCGGGCCATTGCTGCCCTAGAGCAGGTGGGGTTGGGCAATCGTCTCAACAACCGCCCGACTCAGCTTTCGGGGGGGCAACAGCAGCGGGTGGCCATCGCCCGCGCCATTGTCAACCAGCCCCTCTTGCTGCTGGCCGATGAACCCACGGGAGCTCTAGACACCCACACCACGGAAGAAGTACTGAAAATTTTTGCTGACCTCCACGCCAGCGGCATGACCGTGGTGATGGTCACGCACGAGCCCGATGTGGCGCGAGCCAGCCAGCGCATCATTTGGTTCAAGGATGGCGAAGTGATGAACGATCACCTCCATCCCACCAACCTCACTTCGTTGACCACCCTCGGTACCACGCCATGACGACGGACGCCGATCCCTCCCTAGCGCTGCAACCGGGCCAACTGCGCCGGGTGCACCACCTCGCCCTCAACGTCAAGGACATGGCGGCCTCGCGCCAGTTCTATGGTGGGCTGCTGGGGCTGCGCGAACTCACGGGCGATGAGGTGGATGACACTCTGAAGGATCTGGTCGCCACCGGAAAAGTGGCCAACTTTCTCCTGCCCGATGGGTTGATCCTTGACCTGTTCTCTGCGCCGGATTTGGATCCCCCCGACCCTGACCCAGAATGCACCTTCACCCGCGCCTACCATTTGGCCTTTGATATCCCTGCCGACCAGTTTGACCACGCCCTGGATGTGCTGCACCACCATCATATTCTCATCGCCCACGGCCCCGTCAGTCGCCCCACCGGACGTGGCGTCTATTTCTATGATCCCGATGGCTTTATGGTGGAAATTCGCTGTGATCCGGCCTAGTTTTAGTTGGGATGGCCCCGCATTCATCGGCCCATCCTTTCTCAGGACACTAGATCGACTCGACCAGGGAAAGAATGGCTTGAATTCTGGGCAACCTAGAATGGACTACCTATGATTGAGTTATTTCATCAACTGTCAACTGATTAGGGTAACCGTTGGGGGCAACCCATGACTCTTTCTGCATGGCTGGAGCAGGCCAAGGACGGGGACGCAGAGGCCATTGCCGCCCTGCTCAACCAATCCCTCAAACCCCAGGGCGTGGAGGTGCGGGCCGAGCGGGACAGCTATTGTCTCAACCTGTGGCTCACGGGCGCAACGTTGCCCCCCCAGGCGCAACTGGAGGACTATCTTCAGCGCACCATCGAACGCTTGCAGATCGACTGCATCGGCATCCTGCACATCGACGCCAACGCCACCCAGCAACCTGGACAGTCTTGGACAACGGAAATGACCCTTTTGGCAGGCCTGGTACAGCGCAATCAGAGAACACCAGAAAGGAGAACGCCCATCATCTGGGATACCTCCGCCAACGGGGGGCCAGACCAGACCTGCTCCCATCCCCATGGCAGACAGCCCCTCCCAATCCCCCATCAGGATGAGGGCGCAGCCGGGGAAGGGCATGCCGCAGAATCGACGGCCATGGCGGAACCCAACTCCGAAATACCGCCGAAGGTGGCGCGGGCCTACCAAGAACTCCAGATCCATCCCGACGCCTCCCTAGCGGACATTGAATCCGCCTACTTCAAAACCAAGGCCGCCCTGCTGCGCCAAGGCCGACGGGATGAGGTGGAACCCCTCAAGTGGGCCTTTAACACCCTGAAAACCTATCTGGAAACTCCACCGCCCACCCCGACCGTGGCGGCGGATTTGGCCAGCGATTCCTCCCAGGAATTTTCAGATCTTGCTGGGGGCACGGAGACCGATTCCTTCCCCCTGGGGTTTCCACCCTTGGGATCCCCGGAGTTAGCGACGCCCCCATCCCCCCGGACGCCGATCCCAGGACTCGCCCCCGGGGAAGACCCCGCCCAAGCCCTGCAAACCTTGCTGCAAGCCCGGGGACTTCCAGCCCAGGTTTCCCATCGCGACGATCAGTTACATATTCGCTGGCCTGCGGTGCGGGTGATGAATCCGAAGCGGGCGACGGCCCAAATCTATGCCCTATTGGCCCAGCAAGACCTAGCCCCCTTGGGCCTCGGTGAGGTCAAAACCCTTGTGGTGACAGCCCTAGACAGCCGCAACCGGGCGGTGTGGCGGCAAACCCTCACCATGCCCCAGCGGCCCACGGTGGAGGAGGACACGGATTTGTCGTCCTTTAACAATCGCTATAGCAATGGTCTGTTTTTTCCGGCCCTGCTGGTGATTGGGATACTGCTCAATGCCATGCCCATTACCAATGCGCTGCTATTTGGCATCAAACTGTGGATCCATGAGTTTGGCCATGCCACCGTGGCTTGGCTGGCCGGACGGCAGGCCATTCCCCTGCCCATCGGCTGGACGAACGTGAATCCCCAGCGATCCTTCTTCGTCTATCTGGGCGTGTTGATTTTGCTGGGGTTGCTCTACTGGTCGGGCCACAGGGAGGGCAAACGCTGGCCTATGGTGTTGGCGGTGGGGCTGGCCCTGCTGCAATTTGCCATGACCTGGCTGATGTCTGCCAACACCTTTGATATGCTGCTGGCCTTTGGCGGCATTGGCGGCGAACTCTACCTCAGCACCTTGCTGATGGTGAGCTTTTTCTTTCCCATGCCCGATTATTGGCGCTGGGATCTCTACCGCTACCCGGTGGTTCTCGGGGCCGCCTTCACCTTTTGGGGACAGTTCTGGCTGTGGAAGGCGATTCGACTGGGGCGGGCCTCCATCCCCTTCGGCATGATGTGGGGCGATCCCGAACACGGCGATATGAATATTCTCGTGAACCGCCACCAGTGGGAACCGGGCACCCTGATCGGCACCTACAACACCATCGCCAACCTCTGTTTCCTGGCCCTGGTCGGGGTCTATGCCTACGTGCTCTACCGCCAGCACCGCCATCGGGCTTGGCTGTTCTACCAGCGCTGGATTAGCTAGGGAGGCCCTCCCCATCCACGCCCCTAGGGTGGGCGGAGTTAGGCATCGGGTCGTTCGAGACCTCGGACTTGTAGACGGGCTTGCAGTTCCGCCAGACGGGCTTCAGCCTGTTCGGCGCGGTGCCGCTCCTGTTCTGCCCGCTGCTCAGCCTGCTGACGGGCCAGGGATTCCTGCCGAAGGGCTTGGGCGAGTTCGCCGGGAATCAGCAGCTTTTCTCCCGTGTCTTCGCGATAGAACCCGATCAGGTTGCCCTCCACCTGAAGCCGCAACTGAAGGGGTTCGCTGCGACCATCGGCGATGGGATAGTAGCAGTCATGGGCTAAACGGTAGCCTTGGAGGCGATCTTCCACCCACTCGCCCCGGGGATCAAAAAGCCAGTATTCCGCCACGCCCATCTGTTCGTAGAGGGTTTTTTTGAAGGATTTATCCTGGTCTTGGGTGCCAGCGGAGGTCATCTCAAAAATCACGCTGGGCACCTGGCCCTCTTCCCACACTTTATAGGTGTCCCGGCCACCGGGTTCCACATCAAAAATGACCATCACATCGGGAGCCACCCGCAGTTTTGGCATCCCCTGGGAATAGTAGAGAAACTGGTTGGCCAGTACCGTTGCCCGCTGGCCTTCCACATACTGCCGCAGTACCTCCAGGGTGACGAGCATCGCATAGAGATGCACAAAGGTTTCGGCCACAGGCTCACCATCGGAACTGGGGTAGTGGGTCAGATCGGGGCGGGCCACAGGGGCCAAGCCTGGGGTTGGGGGAAGGGCGGCAGTCACAGCGTCAGGGCCGAATGACGATGGTTCTTATGGTAGCGAATCCCCAGGGGAACCAGGCCCAGCGGATTCGTCACACCACTCAATGCCCCCACTCACCAGCATCAATCCCCAGAAGAGGCCAAACCGTTGACGCTGGGCCGCGTTGACCTGTAGACCCGCCTGCTGAAAGACCGCTCCAGTTCCCCCGTGCCGCAGCCCACATCCAGCACCTGTTCGTCGGGGTGGAGAGCAGCCCAATCCAGCAAAAACCGCAGGGTGGGATGGGTGTAGTGCCGCCAACGGCGGTCATAGTCCTCGGCCATTTGGTTGTATTGCTGCTGAACCATGGGGGGACTCATATCGTGTCGTGCCTGAGAGATAACGCTAGGACTATAGTGCCCAACCGATCAGGATGGACTCCAGATAATTCACAAATCTGGTTTTCACGCTCACTTAATCTGCTAAAAGTTGTCCTCGATATCCGGTGACAATGCGGCTGCCGTCTTTAAAAATATGAACTTCAAGCTGGTCGCTGGCCCAGGTGATGGTGTTTTGGAGGGCGGGGTTGAAAATATGAACACGCTGGTTGCGCGATGATACCGGGGAATCGGGGGAGTTCACCGCCTGGGCTTCCACAAATGGCCCATCAATGAGCAGATCCAGTTGATCCAGTAAATCCTGAGCACCGGGGGGCGCATCGGCAGATTGCAGTTTTTCCAGGGTAAAACCGGTAAAGGACAGGACGGTTAACCCCTGGGCTTTCACCAGGGCCGCCAACTGGGCTAGGGCTGGTGCCTGCCAAAAGGGTTCTCCGCCAGAAAAGGTGACGCCCTGGTTTTTGGGGTTGGCCAAAATGCGCTCAGCTAGGTCTCCGACGGCCACGATTTGGTTTTCCTCAAAGCTCCAACTGGCCGGATTAAAACAGCCCGGACAATGCAGCAAACAGCCCTGCACCCACACCACCGCTCGACAACCGGGGCCGTTGACGTCCGATTCATTCACATAGCCCATGATATTGAGATGTCCGGTGGGAATGCGGCTCAGCGCCTCGGGGGGAGTGGGGTAGGCCATGGTGCAAAGGGACTTGGGAACGGCAAGGTTGGGGGCGTAGGAGGGGATTGAGGGGGATTGAAGGGGGGATGGGGCATGAATTGGGGTTGATTTTAACGAAAAGGTTATTCCATAGCCAAGCAGTAATTAATGAAGCGTAATGGACTATAGCCCCTGGCTGATGGCAGCGTTGCCCCCTATCCCCGGAGGCCCCATGCCAGTGGTAGCCTAGGGGCAAGTCTGAGGGTAATTGGCCATGTCTGTCTCTTCTCCCCCGTGTAGCCAGCGCCTTCTAACGGTGGAACCCATCACCCCTGAAGCCTTTGCGCCCTACGGCCAGGTGATTTTTCCCAGGGCTGACGGAGCCCCCTTTGGTTTGGCCGATGCTCAGCTTGTCCTCAACCAGGGGATTCCGCGCCTTTATTTGATGACCCTGACTCACGCTGGCACGGAATTTCACACCATTACCCGCCATCGCCGCTGCACCCAATGCCTAGGGGCGCTGGCCAATCAGGACTGGCTGATGGCGGTGGCCCCTCCCAGCGAGGCCGACCAGCCCGATCTCAGCGCCCTAAAAGCCTTTCACATTCCCGGGCACTGCTTCATTAAGCTGGCGGTGGGCACCTGGCACGCGGGGCCATACTTCACCCATCCCAGCGTCACCTTCTACAACTTGGAACTCAGTGATACCAACCTCACTGATCATCAAACCTGCGATTTGGCCCAAACCTTTGGGCTGAGGTTTAGGCTCAAAATATTATAGGTCGGCCATGCCCACCCTAGGGCTAATCTTCCTCGGTTAGCCGCCAGCGGATGGTTTGGGAGGTGGCGCTATTGAGTTCTCCGAGGCGCACCTGCACGGTATCGCCGATGATGGGGCTGAGGGCGGTGAGCAGGGCACGGAGGTTGGGGGTGCTGTCGCCGCTGTCTACGTAGACGCGCTCCGAAAGTTGATTCAGGCGTTTCCAGGCGGTGTAGAGTTTGGCGGCGGTTTGCTCAATGAGAGCGGCCTGGGCCACCATGTCGGCTGCGGAGTTCAAGCACCCAACGCGCAGGGCTTCCTCGAGGGCCAGTTCGAGATCAAAGTCTCCGGTTTCGAGTAGTTGCACCTGGTTGGCGGAGGCCAAATATTTCGACAGGTAGCGGGCTTCCGCTGTCACCTGCTTCAGGGTATCCAGGTCGGGGTTGAGTTCAACTTCGGTTTTGAGGGTGGTTTGGTGGGTGGGGGGCAGCTTCTCCATTTCCTTCACCAGCGGGGCAATGTAGCGGCTGGGAATGGTGTTGTTGGCGGCTTTTTCCCGCAGGGTTTCGGGGATGAGATCGGAGGTCATGGCGGCCCATTCGTTGGCCACCTGGCGCACCTCGCGGCGGGTGACGTGATCCCCTTTGCGGGCCACATCGCTGACCAACTGCTGCACTTCGGGGGCGGCCTTGGCGGTTTCCACAAAGGCGCGTTTGCTGAACTGATTCACATCCTTGGGCGTCAGCATTCCTGAGTCAAGGAGATGATCGGCGCTGTCCGCCAGTTCAATCAGGTTGTAGGCGTGGCTTTTGGTGATTTCTCGCTCCTTCAGCCAGTTGAGAAAGCCCGTGCCTCGGCCATCGCCACCCCGCTTTTCTCGGTCGCGCACAGTGCGGAGGATGCGCCCCCGCCAAATGTCTGTTTGTAGGTCAAAGCGGTCACAGACCTGCCAAGCCGCCTCCACCTGGCGGTTAAAGTCATAGTCTGAAAGGGCCTCATCATTGGGATCCGGGAGTTCAAAAACCAACTCCCCCATCGCCATGGCCGACTGAATGGCCTCCGATGAATAGGGTGTTGAGACTGATGTACCGTTCTTTGCACTTAGCACCGGGTGTTGTTCTCCCAAATCTGTTCCCCCCTGGTCTTCCCGTGGGTGATCGCGGTAGGCCTCACCTAGTATAAAGCTAACCTCCAGGGCAACCGTGAACAAACTCGAGGGAATCCGCTAGGCTACTGTCTATATTCGTGTTCTAGGGAATTTGCCTAGGCTCATTACGTAAGGATCCGTAGTTACCGTGGTCGATAGCCCTTCTGCCCCAGATCGCCGCCTGTTTCGGGTGGGCACCTTCAACCTGTCCAACCTTGCCCTGCCGGATCGGGAGTTCTATCCCGGCGAAGCCTACAGCCGGGATGACTACCTAAAAAAACTCACCTGGATTGGCCGTCAGTTGGATCGGATGAAGGTGGATATTGTGGGGTTTCAGGAGGTGTTTCACCAGGGGGCGCTGAAGGAGGCCCTACACCGCAGTGAGTATCACCGGCAACACACCATTGTGATGGCAGAGGGGGCAGGCCGTGGCCCTGGGCTGGCCCTGGCAACCCGGTTTCCGGTGCTCGATCAGCGGATTTACGAGGAGTTTCCCCCCGGCAGTGTCCTGGATCTGGAGGGGGCCGAGTTGCCCATTCGGCAGTTTTCCCACCCGGTGCTGGCGGTGGATTTGGCCCTTACGGAAACCATCCAATGTACGGTCTTTGTGATTCACCTCAAGTCGAAACGCCCCACCCTGGCCGATGGCGTGGATCGGGGCGATCCGGTGGAGATGGCCAAGGGCTATGCCCGGTCATTGATTCGGCGGGCGGCGGAGGCTACAGCCCTGCGCTGCATTTTGATGGAGGTGCTGCGAGATCGGCGCTACCCGGTGATTGTAATGGGCGACGTGAACGATAATCACACGGCTGTGACCACCCAAATCGTGGCGGGGCAGCCGCCCTGGGAATGCTGGCCCTACCGCAAAAAAGCCCCGGTGTGGGACGTGCTGCTCTACCAGGTGAAGGACATCCAGGCTCGCCTCGGCTATGGCGACCACTACTACACCCACATCCACAATGGCCACTACGACAGCCTCGATCACATCATGGTGAGCGAGGAATTTGCCGCCCAAAACCGCGATCGCATTGGCCGCGTCACCTACGTCTCGGTCTATAACGACCACCTGTTCGACCAAACCCTGCTGGACGAAACCATCGAGCCGTGGAAATCCGACCATGGCCAAGTGGTGGCCACCATCGAACTCGATCCACCGCCCTCCACCGTGCCCACCCTGCCCATGCGCCGGGTCTAGGGGGCCAAGGCTAGTAGGCCGAGCGCAGGTCGCCCCGTTCGTTGCGGGCGCGTTCTTTGGCCTTGGCGGCACTCTTCTTCAGGGCTTCCAGGCGTTTGATGTAGCGATCCCGCTGGCGTTTTTTGGGGGTTTGTTCAATCAAGGTTTTCAGGGCGCTGCCTAGGCTTTTGTAGGCATTGGGCAGGGTGTAGCCAAAACGGGTGGCAATGGCAATGGCCCGCTCGTCGGCGTCGATGCTTTCTTGGAGGGTTTTCTGGTTGTTGTTGCGCTTATACAGCCGCCAGCCGGAAAAGCCGCACAGCCCCAGGGCCAGCATCAGTAACAGGCCATCCTGCACCCACAACTCGCCCACGGCCCCACCGAGGCCAATGGCCAAGGCCGCCATTTCCCAGCCATCCCGGGGAATGGTGTCGTTTTGGATGCGCCCCACCTCGTGCCAGAACATCAGGTTGCGCTGATCTAGGGCCAGTTGTTCCCACTTCACTAGGTCAATCTGAATTTCCACCTGATCCTTCCCCAGTTCCTCGCAGGTAATCAGCGGTGGACTGACATCAATGGCCGATTCCACCGTCACCCAGCTTTGCAACTCTGGGGGCAACAGGCTGCGCAGCCGTCGCAGCTCACCCATATCAGCACGGGCCGTGGAAGTGGCGTAGGAGGTCATGGCGGTCAGAGAGGGGGTAAAACAACCGGGGAAATGGCTACAGGCGCATCGCCAAAGCCTTATTCGTTCATCCTAAACGTCGCCATTGGAATTCGGCTAACGCATTAACCGTAATGCCAACCGAACCGAGGCGGGATGGATACTCCTAATAAATCCTACCTCATGCCCTTTTCGTCAAGGGGCCGCTCAGCCTTTCTTCCCCATGCTATCCCCCTAGCCCGCCGCCATCAACCCGCCGTTCCGGTGAGGGCATGAATGGCCTGCCTGAGCAGGGTGTCGCCTTCCTCCACGGTGTTGATGTGGCAAAGCTGATCCCGCAGGGGAGCGGCTCCCTCAAAGCCTTTGACATACCAGGTCATGTGCTTACGGGCCTGATGGATGCCCTTTTGGCCCTTGTATTGCCACAGTAAATGGAGGTGTTCCTGGGCGCAGCGCAGGCGGTCTAGGGGGGTGGGCGGCGGGGCGAGATGGCCGGTTTTGAAGACGTGATCGATTTCGCCCACCAGAAAGGGGTAGCCCAGGGTGCCCCGGGAGCACATCACCCCATCGGCCCCGGTTTCGGCGAGGCAACGCAGGGCCGAGTCCACGGAGACGATATCGCCGTTGGCAATCACCGGAATCGACAGGGCCGCTTTGACGCGGGCGATCCAGTCCCAGCGGGCGGGGCCGTGGTAGCCCTGGCGGCGGGTGCGTCCGTGTAGGGTCAACATCTGGGCTCCGGCGGCTTCCATGCGGCGGCCAAATTCCACCGCATTGATGTCGTCATCGTCCCAGCCAATGCGGGTTTTGACCGTAACAGGCACCGATACGGCTTCGACGACGGTTTTGACAATGGCCTCCGCCACCTCCGGCTGGCGCAACAGGGACGACCCGCCCCCTTTTTTGGTGATTTTGTTCACCGGACAGCCCATATTGATATCAATGGTTTTGGCCCCCTCTGCCGCCGCCATCCGTGCCGCTTCCGCCATGAAGTCGGGCCGACAGTCAAATAACTGAATGCTGATTGGCTGCTCCTCCGGGCCAATATCCATGATTTTCTCAAGTTCCTGGGCACGGCACAGCCCCGACGCCTGCACCATCTCCGTGTAGAGCATGGACTGTGGCGCATAGCGACGCACCAGTTCCCGAAAGGCCCGATCCGTCACCCCCGACAGCGGCGACTGCAACACCCGGCTGTGGATCGCCACATCGCCAATGACCAACGGTTCCCGCAGGTGAGGGGTAAGGTCGGTTAGGTGATGGACTGAGGGGGCGTCCATCGGGGGAGGTGGGCTAGGGTGAGCATTCATATATGAGCGTTTATATCAACGGGCGAAGGAGTGACGGTTAGGAAACGGTGTTCTGGCGTGGATCTCGATGGCCGAGATGTCTTCCACCATAGCAACCTTCCTCCCCAGATTCGGCGGGTGAGGGCCAGCGTAAGACATTAAAGCTCTCTAACGAGGCTTGGGCGAGGGCGGCAAAGCAGCTTAAGATTGAAGGGCAATTTTGAAGGTAAGGTCACGGCGTCTGTGGTTTCCCCGGTGGCTTCCCCCAAACAATTGATCGAGCGATCCAGGGCGGCGGTGCAGCGGTGGCCCTCCCCTGGCCTCGCCCGCTGGCGGCCTTCGCCCCAACAGGCGTACCTGTGGGGTTTGGGGTTGGGCAGCTTTGCCCTGGGCTTGGTGAATGGGGCGCTGGTGATCTCCACCGGCATCGGGGTGCTGGCCTATCGCCAACTGGTGCAGCTTTCCCCCGCCCAGCAGCAAGCCCTGCGGCAGCGGATTCAGTCCGCCGTGCCCCTGCCCCGCTCCCTCGGCAAACAAGCCCTGGTGCTCAGTCTCCTGTTGGGGGCCAGCACCTACACCGTCACCGCCCTCTGGCAAAGCACCCATTCCCTGCTGATGGCCCTGGTGCTGACTGGGCAAACGGCGCTGACTTTCTTTATGGTGGTGGCGCTGCTGCGTTCCTCCAGCGAGTCTGCCGCCGCTGACCCCACTGCCGCCCACCCCACCAAACGGGCCGATGGGGTGAAACGTGCCCCCGCTGACCCGCTGATGGTGTCCCGCACCCTCGACATTGTGCCCGACCATCCCCCGGCAACCGCCGCCAGAACCAGCCCCTCAGAGGCCGACCGCTTGGAGCAAGCCCTCGCCCAACTCACCCAGGCCGATCCCCTCCAGCGGTTGATGGCCGTGCGCCAACTGGTACGCCTAGTGAACCAATCCCCTGCCGAAACCGCCTATATCGCTGGGGCCGAGGTCTCCATGCAGTCGCACCTAATCGACTGTTTCCACCTGATGCTGGCCCACGAACCGGAACCCGTGGTGCGGTCTGCGGTGCGGGAGGGTTTAACCCTGCTGCGGGAAAGGCAACCCAGCCAGCAACTCCCCGCTGGGGGCGCAGCCTTACCGGATCTGTCGGCAACCCCGACAATCACACCGGATCCCTGGTTTGAGGTTGTCCCAGCCCAGCCCAGGGCGGAGACCCGAGTGATTCCCGCCGCCCCGTCCCAGACCAGTGCCCCACCCAGGACAACCCCAGCGCACCGGCGCACCGTTGAATATATTGAAGTTGAGATTTGAGGCATTTCCTATGGATCGGTTTACGGTTGAGGTGATTTCCCAAACCACCAACCCTCAGCAGACCATGTATGCCGCCATGCATCAGGACTATGCGGAGGGTTTTGTGGCCCACGAACGGGAGAAATGGCCCAGCGAAGAACGCTGTGGCGACATTTTGGTGAACAATTTGCTCAAGGGTGGACGCGGCCACTATGGCCCCCTAGAACACCCCCAAATTGTCTTTAACATCGGCTGGTTTCCCCACAGCACCATGCAACAAATCCGAACTCATCGGGTGGGGGTCAGTTTTGATGTTCAGTGCTTGGCTGGTGATACTGAGGTAACGTTTGTTTGTGCTTCTGGTAGCCTCAGGAAAATCAAAATTTCTGAGCTCTATGATCGATGGACTAACGGTGAAAAGGCTGTTCGGGAACGCAAACTGCGCGGGCGTCAGGGCGAGCCACCGGGCAGCTATCGTCGCGACTGCAAAACCCGCCTCAAAAAGATGTCCCTGCGGGTTCTAAACGAAGATACAGGGGTGTTTGAGATCGGCCATATTCGTGAGGTCATGAGCAGCGGAGAACAACCCGTCTACCGACTCACACTAGCCGATGGAAAAACGCTAGATTGCACCGCGAATCACCGTCTCTATACGGCCAAGGGTTGGCAACGCCTGGGCGAAGCAGTTGGTCTAATGACGACGACTGATCATCACGTTTTAGCGATAACAAAAGACTGTGAATTGATGGTCAATGGGATTACCCGACCTGACGCCCTCTACAGTCAATCACGCTGGTTAAAAGAGCAGATTGATCGGGAGCTAACAGCCCGCCAAATCGCAGAACAGTGTGGTTGTTCCGCTGAGGTTATTCGTCACTGGGCAAAGCAATTTCATCTTCAGCTACCATCAGGTTATCAGCGTGGATTTAAGGCGATGGTGGGCCAGGGTGTCTACCGCGATAAGATATGGCTTCAAGACCAGCTAGCTCAAGGATTACATGCCGATGAAATGGCGGTACTCGCTGGTTGTTCCATTGAGACCATCAAGAAATGGGTCTATGCCCATAGTCTCACCCTCAACAAGCGCTCACTAGGCACCGATACACCCTGGAATAAAAATGTTAAGGGCTATAAGCTCAACCTTTCGCCGGAAAGTCTAGAACAGCGGCGGGCTAACGCCAAAGCCTTTACGAAACGAGGGGCTGATTCTAATTTTTGGAAAGGTGGTACGGCTACTGAACGAGAACAGATCGGTGCGTGGACACGTCAGATTGCCCCCCAGGTACATGCAAAGTTCAACTATATTTGCCAGCGCTGTGGCAAGTCAGGCGGCCTTCTCCATGCACACCACCTAGTCCCTGTCTTTGCCGATCCATCCTTGGCCTATGAGTTTGAGAATCTTGTTTCGCTATGCCAAGACTGTCATACCCATATTCATCAACACCATCAGGAGGCAGAATTTGCCGAAGGTTTCCAGCCTATTACGGAGCCGAAAAATTGGGCGGCTAAGCCAAAGCCTGTCGGTCGAAAGCTCATGGCCCATCCTGTTAAGGTTGTATCGGTCGAATATTTGGGCATGCAAACAACCTATGATTTAGAAGTTGAAGGGCCATGGCACAACTTTGTGGCTAATGGCATTGTGGTGCATAATTCCTTCCGATATACCGGACAGCGCATTTTAGATGTAGTGGATGGCAATCGCGAGGTCGAAGAGGTTTTCTATCTCCGGCCTTTGGGGTTTTACAGCGATCGCCAGGGTAAAAAATATGAATACACGGCTGAAGCCCGACAGCAGGATATTGAGTGGTGTTTAGAGGCCAGTCGTCGATATAAACAACGCATTGAAGAAGGCTTTGCTGAAGAACACGCGAGGGGGTTAATTCCCTTTGATATTCGTCAGCATTGGGTGATGTCAGCCAATGTGCGATCCGTCATGCACCTGCTGGATTTACGCTGGAAAGCCGATGCCCAGCTTGAGGCCCAAAAACTCTGCGAAGAAATTTGGCCCCACTTTCAAGCCTGGGTACCTGCCATTGCGGCTTGGTACGAAGAAAACCGTTTGAAGAAGGCCAAACTGTCTCCTTAGAGATCGCTTCTAGGACACTTCCTGAGGGGGGAGCGACTGAGGGATAGGGCCAAAGATGCGGTCGGTAAACTTTACATACCAAGCGGCGGCTTGCACTTGAATGATGTAGGCCATGGCAATAATCAGCGCAATTTCTGAACCTTGCTCTTTGCCAAAGCTGGTCATGGCAATGGCCAGAGCAATGGAAAGATTTCTCATCACCGTGCCGTAGACTAGCGCAATGGCGTCGCCCCGATTAAAGAACAGCTTGCCGATAATGGTGCTGAGTAGAAAATTCCCGGCATACAGAATCGCTAGGGGCAGCAGGAAGGATAGGAGAATCATGGGATTTCCCACAATATCCTTCGCCTTGAGCGCCATAGCCACGAAGACCACACCTAATACGCCCAGGGTTGAAAAGGCTGGGAATTTTTGCTTTAGATTCTTGTGATATTTGTCAGCTCCCACAGTGCGGATCAGCACAGCACGGGTGGCCAAACCCAGCAGCATAGGCAGGAACACAATCACACTGATCTGACGAAAAATATCTGCTAGGGGAATTTCCACTACGGCACCCATCAACCCCTTGGCATAGAAAGGAGTAGCAATTGAACCGAGGATGAGCCCCACCACGGTCATCTTAATCGCAGCGCTGACGTTGCCTTTAGCAAACCCTGTCCAGGAAATCGTCATACCGCTGGTGGGCAGCAAGGAAGCGAGCAGCAATCCCAAAGCCACAAGGGGCTGATCGGCAAAGAACAGTTGCCCCATGCCAAAGGCGAAAAAGGGCACGATAGCAAAGTTAATAAGTTGAGTGACAACCTGTACGTTGGTATCGCCACCAGAGAGTACCTCCTGAATTTGATGGTTTACCATCATCGGGTAAACCATCAAAAAGGTGAGGGGGATAATCAACGTCTTGAGCGGGGCTGGGTTAATGACAGCCCCGACTAAAATTCCCGCGATCATGCAAATGGGCACCGACCAAACTAGATTTTTTTGAATGAATCCTAGAAATTTCCACACAGTAAACGCCTGCCTTTGGTTAATCAGTGGACATGAATTGCTTGGCAAGGGGCTTAAGCCCCTTGTGTAAGCTTCTGCCGATGAGTGGCGAAACCCTAGACCCACCAGGGGGTCGATCCCGTGCGGGGGTCGGTTTCTGTCCAGGGGTAGAGCCAGATGGCGTTGTCGCGCACCTCGACACGGGTGAGTTTGAGGGGCCGATCCGCTGGGCCACGCACCACCGCACCGTCGGGGCTGTAGCGGGAACCGTGGCAGGGGCACTGAAACTGCTGATCTAGTGGATTCCAGGGGAAGGTGCAGCCCAGGTGGGTGCAGTTATCCACAATGCCCATGGGGTCGATGGATCCGTCATCGCGCACGGTCAAATAAGTGGGTTCCCCAGCCAGTCCAGCTACCAGAGCGCGGCTACCGGGGGGTTCCGCCAAAATTTGGCTGGCGGGGATGGGGGTGCCCAGTTTGTCCTTGGCCAGCAGTCCCCCTCCAGCGGCAGCAACGGTGGGGGGCACCATGAATTTGGCGACGGGATACAGGGCGGAACCCGCTGTGGCGGCAACGGTGGCTCCGGTGAGGAAGTTCAGCAGTTGCCGCCGAGATAAAGAAGGGGGATCGTCGAGGGGAAAGGTGTTATCCATGATTGTTATCTACGCAGCGACCAACACGGCTTCGGGCAGTTGGGCCATGACGGCCTGCATTTTTTGGCTGGCATCCAGGGCGATTTCCTTGGCCTGGGGGCTGTGAATCATCAAAAACATGGCTAGGGGATCGACGGCAGAGACTTCCACTCGGCCATCGGTGTGCTCTTGCACAACGACGTTGCAGGGATAGAGGACGCCCGCTTTATCGTCGGTTTGCAGCATGGCGTAGGCCACCTGGGGATGGCATGCCCCTAGGATTTTGTAGCGGCGGAAGTCCACATCCAGCTTTTTCTTGAAGGCGGCTTGCACATCAATCTCGGTGAGGATGCCTAAGCCTTGCTGGCGCAGCGCCTCGGTAACTAGGGCAATG
>JALQST010000269.1 GCA_023264315.1 Nodosilinea sp. BSH.14 | reverse complement strand
GGGGGGAAAATTGGCGGTCATTTTGTGACCGGGCACGTAGACGGGCGAGGCCATCTGGAATCCGCCACCCAAACCGACAACGCCTGGATGATCCGCTTCACGGTTCCCGATCCTCGGGTCGCCCGCTACATCGTGCCCAAGGGCAGCATTGCCATCAATGGCATTAGCCTCACGGTGGCTGATTGCAGCCCCAGCGGCGACTGGTTTTCCGTGGCCGTCATCCCCGTCACCTACCAAGAAACCACCCTACAACATCTCCAACCGGGTCAAGCCGTAAACCTAGAGGGGGATATCCTTGGCAAGTACGTCGAAAAACTGCTCCACGGTCGTGCTCAGGGTGATCAATCCGCCGATTTGTCCCTCGCCTTTCTAGCCGAGCACGGCTACTCCGCCTAGGGGTTGGTCAGGGTTAACGTTTAGGGTTGCAGATATCCTCAAAGTCTTTCGACTGTTCGACTATTCGACAAGCTCATAGCTCACAGATCAGGACGACCGTAAACGGCACGTTCGGGCTGAGCCTGTCGAAGCCCTCATGCTTAGTCTTGACACGGCACTAGGCGGCGAGGAGGCCAATGACCCCGGCCAACGCCAGGTAGTACAGCACCACGGGGAGCAGTTGGCGAATCAGGATACCCTCTCGGCCCAGCAGGCCCACGGTGGCGGCGGCGGCGACGACGTTGGAGACACAAATCACATTGCCCGCCGAAGCGCCCACGGTTTGCAGGGCCAAAATCCAGTCGGAGGCTTTGCCAATGCTGTCGGCCACGCCGAACTGAAACAGGGAAAACATCATATTGCTGACGGTGACACTGCCCGCCACAAAGGCTCCAACCAGGCCGATGACGGCGGCAAACAGGGGCCAGGTTTGCCCCGCCAGACCGGAAATGCCGTCGGCCAGGGTGAGGGGCATACTGCTGAGTCCGGCCCCGTTGGTGTCGGTGTTGATGAACACCCGCGCCATCAGTACGGCGGCCCCCAGGGCGAGGGCAGTTTTTTGCAGTAGCGGCCCGGTTTGCCCTACGGCCTGCCCCATGGCAGCCTTCGGGATGCGGTATAGAGCCCAGGTGAGGCCAATGACCACAAGGAACAGCGTGGGCGGAAGATAGAGCGGCGCAGTGCTAATGGCCACGGTGGTACCGAACATACTGGGCCAGGACAGTTTGGTGCTTTGCAGAGCGGCTTTCAGGGGCAGGGCATTGAGCCGGGAGATTACCAGAATCCCCCCCAACAGCACGTAGGGAAGCCATGCCTTCAGCACCGTCATGGAGGCTGGGGGGTGGGCCAGGGTGGGGGTTGTGCTGCCCATCCAGGCAACGGGCCAACGTTCTGGCGGCGGAAAATTCCAGGGTTCCTGCGGCTGCAACCAGCCCTGCCGGACGACGGTGACGGTGATCAACAGCCCCACGAGGCCACCCACCATGGTGGGAAATTCGGGGCCGATGAACCGGGCTGTCAGCAGGTAGGGCACGGTGAAGGCCAGCCCACCCACCAGCGAGAACTTCCATAGGTAGGGATCGGCGGGTTTGGTGTCTGGATTGCCAAACAGCCGGGTGAGGGTGGCCACCAGCAGCAGGGGAATAAAGGTGCCAATGATGGCATGGATGAGGCCCGCCCGAATGCCCACCTGGGTAATGGCTTGGTCCAGGGTTAACCCCTGACCGGCAAGGGTGGCATTGACCGAGGGCGATCCGCCCAGCCCCGCCGCCATGCCAAACACCAGCGGCGTACCCACGGCCCCAAAGGTGGAGGGGGTGCTTTGGATAATCAGCGCCGCCATCACCGCCGCCATAGCCGGAAAGCCCACGGCCACCAGCAGTGGTACGCCGATCACCGCCGGGGTGCCAAAGCCCGATGCACCCTCAATGAAGCCGCCAAACAACCAGGCAATAATGATCACCTGCACCCGCCGATCCTGGGACAGCCCCAGCAAACTCTGGCGAATGACGCTGAGGGCACCGGACACTTGCAGCACGTTCAGCAGCAGCACCGCCCCAAAGACGATATAGAGAATTTCCAGGGCAATCACCGTCCCCTGGAGGAGGGACGCGCCCAGGTAGGCGAAGGGCACCCGCCACAAAAAAACCGCTGCCAGCAGCGTGACGGCCAAGGCTCCGGGCATGGCCTGATCCGCCGGACGACGGGCCACCACCAACAGCAGAAAGACGGTGAGAATGGGCAGCAGGGCAACCCAAAAGGCAAGGGCAAGGGGCATCGGTCGAACAATACAGGGGTGGGCAACACCCTTGCGATAATACCCTATGGGTTTGCCCCCATGCCCTAGATAAACAATGCCGTGCCCCTTAGCACAATCTCTAGGGGGCACGGCATTGCCATAGTTGGACGGATGATATGGATGTCCGGGGGATGAATGCCCAGAGCGGGTTTTCCCTGAAGCGAGGCTCTGGGCAAGGGATCGACGCTACCGCTAGGGCACTTGCGAGGGGAGGCTAGCCTACCAGCTCGACTTCACCACACCGGGCAGCAAGCCTTGGTGAGCCATCTCCCGCAGTTTGTTGCGGCAAAGGCCGAAATCGCGGTAGTAGCCACGGGGACGACCCGTCATCCAGCAGCGGTTGTGTAGGCGCGTGGGGGCGCTGTTGCGGGGGAGTTGTTGAATTCTGCGGTGGATTTCAACGCGCTCCTGTTGGGATTGGGCGCTGTTGAATTCCTCAAGCAGGGCTTCCCGCTTTTTGGCATACTTAGCCACCAGTTGTTCCCGCTTGTGCTCGCGGGCAATCATGCTTTTTTTCGCCATGGAGTTTCCTAGCCGTAAAACCGTTGGATGACAGACACAGTCTTCTATCTTACTGGATCATCAAGCACCGTGTAAACTCTGATTCTGGGGAAACAGCAATTCTCATTTTGGCAAATTGGCCGTTCACCCTGAGCCTGTCGAAGGGTGAAAAGACGGTGAAAAGGCTTCGACAGGCTCAGCCTGAGCGATATTGTATTCATCAGCCTAGTCATCCTAAGAATTGCTGCTGGGGAGAGGGACTAAGCCTAGAACAGGCTGAGTTGTGCCGAGATATTCTCCGCTGAAGCCGATTGCGATGGGCAACTTTCCCAGGGCAGGACAGGTAGGGCCACGCCCGCCCGTTGCAACCGGTGATACATGGCCTGGGCCACCCGAGGGGAATGGATTTCCTGGGGACAGTGGGCGAAGAAGTAGACGGTGGTGCCGTGGGCGAGCCACTGGGCGATGCGGGGTGTCCATTCCGCCAGGTAGGGATCGTTCCGGCTGAAGCTGGGATGGCTGATGTAGCGAATGATCGTAAACGGAGCCGTGACCTCGGCCTGGAGGGGCACCTGGGGCTTGCGCCGTTCGGAGCCCATCTGGGGATCCGCGTCGGCGTTGGCCTGTCCGTCGTAGATGGGGCGGGTATCCAGCAACACCCGCCCCACCCCCAGATCCATCAGCACTTGGGTGAGGCGAGGGGCGATGGGGGGCGCAAACCAATCGAGATGACGTACCTCCACGGCGATGGGGTAGCGCTGCCGGGGCCACTGGGTCAAAAAATCCCGCAAGTCGGCCCCTTGGGCGGGGCGATAGGTGGGCGGTAGTTGCAGAAAGACCGGGCCAAGCCGATCCCCCAAGGGCGCGAGGGTGTCCATAAACGCCTGGGCCTGATCAAGGTGGGGGAGGAGTTTGCCCTGGTGGGAAAAGACCTTGGGCAGCTTGGGGCAGAACCGAAAGCCAGGGGGCATGGTCTCAGCCCAGCGCTGGATGGTTTTGGCATCGGGCTGGGAATAAAAGGTGGTGTTGCCCTCCACGGCGGTCATGCGCTCCCCGTAGAGGCGCAGAAAATCCGCCGCCCGACTGCCCTCGGGATAGAACGACCCCACCCAGTCTTTGTAGGCCCAAACGGCACAGCCGGTAAAATAGCGATTCTCCATGGCAAGCATTCTGCCACGGGCCGGGGCGGGGGGGAATGCCGTCCTCGCCTACCGCTGCGGACGCGAGGCGATCAGGGCACCACCGATAATCAGACCGCTGGCCAACAGCAAACTCCAGGAGGGCTCCGCTAACCCCGTCACCACCAGCAACAGCGTAGACAGCAACGGAGCCAGGTAGGACAGGGTTCCCAGGGTGCTGAGGTTGCCGTGTTTCACGCCATAGTCCCAGGTGAAAAAGGCCAGCCCCACCGGCCCCAGACCCAGGGCCACCACCGCCAGCCACTGCCCCCCCACGGGCCAGACTGGGGTTTCCCAAAGGCCATGACAGACCCACGCCAGCAGGGCCGTGACCCCACAAAAGCCGACCACCGCCGAGGTGGGAATGGCCCCAAACCGACGCGACAGCACCGAATAGCCCGACCAGATGAAGGCACAGGCCAGCGCTGCCAGGTAGCCCGTGGCATACTCTGCCCGAAAACTGAAGCCCTGTCCTTGGGTGATCAACAGCCCCGCCCCCAGAAACCCCAGGCCCGCCCCCAGGCCATGACTCCAGCGCAGCCGTTCCCCCGGCAACCAGGCCGACATCAGCACAATCAGCAGCGGCCAGAGGTAGGCTATTAGGCTGGCCTCCACCGCCGGGGCATGGCGCAGGGCCAAAAAGTAGAAAAAGTATAGCCAAACAGCCCAAACAGGCCCACCCCCCACACCGCCAGGGGCAACTTGAGGTAGCGCCAAGGGCGACCCCCCGCCTGCATCCATAGCCCCACCCCCACCCCAAAGGCCAAGGTAAAGGCCATGGCTGTGAGCTGAAACGGAGGAATTGGCCCACTGATCTGGGTAAGCAACGCCAAGGTGGCCCACATGAGAATGGCCGTAAATCCAATCAGGG
>JALQST010000268.1 GCA_023264315.1 Nodosilinea sp. BSH.14 | reverse complement strand
CTGGGCGGACAAACCCTGATGCAGGTGGGAGCCTACGCCGACCAAGCCACCGCCGATGCGAGGGCCAATGAGCTGATTGACCAAGGCTTTGCCGCTCGGGTGGAATATCGCCCCTAGACCTTTCCCAAGGGGCGAAAACCCCGGTTTCTCGGTCATCTAGCCTGGGCAACCAGAAACCGGGGTTCTGTACAATGCTGTAAACCATCCACCCATCGCCTTGACCTACGACGCCCTTTTTTCCCAAATTGCCGACCTGGTGCTGTGCCACTCCCCCAGCGGGGCCGAGGCCGAGATCAACCAGCGCTTGATCACGCTGTTTACCGAACTGGGGATCGAACACTGGCAGGACGAAGCCGATAACCTGATCGCCAAAATTCCCGGTCGCGACCCTAACCGGGCCATCGCCATCACTGCCCACAAGGACGAAATTGGGATGCTGGTGAAGACGGTCTACGCCGACGGTCGCCTGTCGGTGCGGAAGTTGGGGGGCGCATTTCCCTGGGTCTACGGCGAGGGCGTGGTGGATGTGCTGGGGGATGAGGCCACGCTCAGCGGCATTCTCAGCTTTGGGTCGCGCCATGTGTCCCACGAATCGCCCCAGAAGGCGCAGCAGGAAACCAAGCCTGTCACCTGGGAAATGGCCTGGATTGAGACCAAACGCAGCCCGGCAGAACTAGCGGAGGCGGGGATTCGGGCCGGAAGTCGCGTGGTGGTGGGCAAGCACCGCAAGGCTCCCTTCCCCATGGGCGACTATATTGCCAGCTACACCCTGGATAACAAAGCGTCTTTGGCGATTTTGCTCGACCTCGCAGCACGGTTAAAAAATCCCTCCGTCACCATCTATCTGGTGGCTTCCGCCAAGGAAGAAGTCGGTGCCCTGGGTGCCCTCTATTTCACCCAGCGGCAGCGGCTAGAAGCGTTGATTGCCCTCGAAATTTGCCCCCTGTCTTCGGAATACGCCATCCAGGCGGGCGATATCCCAGTGCTGCTGTCCCAGGATGGCTACGGCATCTACGACGAAGGGCTCAACCATGAACTGCGCCTTGCCGCCGCCCATGCTGGGGCACCTATTCAGCAGGCGGTGATCAGCGGCTTTGGCAGCGATGCCTCCATTGCCATGAAGTTTGGCCATGTGGCGCGGGCCGCTTGTCTAGGCTTCCCCACTCACAACACCCACGGCTACGAAATCGCCCACCTCGGCGCAATTTCCCACTGCACCGACATCCTAGAGCGCTACTGTAACGACCTGTGACAGCGCCAAAGCCAGGGGTAAACCTTCCATAAAATGAAATTAGGCACAGGTTTCCATCCTTTCCGGTCCCCCTCTCCTCCCTAGGCTACTGCTTATACACATCCTGTTTTCATGCCACCAGTCCTCGGAGATCCCCCTAAATCCCCCTTAGAAAGGGGGACTTTGAATCCGGTTCCCCCCTTTTTTAGGGGGGCTAGGGGGGATCAACCCTAGGAACTAAGCAGAATAGAGACCTATGTATAGGCGGTAGCCTCCCTGGGAGAGGGGCTGGGGGTGAGGGTCTACAGGGCCAATCTGTGGCTACGTAATGTTTCGTGAGGTCAAGCAATCCTATGGCGAAAACCGTTGCTGATGTAATGACGGCGAACCCGGTTTCGGTGAAGCCAGGAGCCAACCTAGAGGACGCCATCAAGCTCTTGGCCGAGCATCATATCGGTGGGCTGCCTGTGATTGACGATGGCGGCACACTAGTGGGCATTTTGTCGGAATCTGACCTCATGTGGCAGGCCACGGGGATGGAAGTTCCGGCCTACGTGGTGCTGCTGGATAGCGTCATTTACCTCAAAAGCCCCAAAAAATATAACGAGGAACTGCACAAAGCCCTCGGCCAATCCGTGAAAGAAGTGATGACCGCCAAGGTGATTACCATCAGCCCCGACAAACCCATGCGGGAAGCGGCCCACCTGATGCACGACAAACGTATTCGCCGCCTGCCTGTGGTCAATGCCCAAGGGGAACTGGTGGGCATCCTCACCCGGGGCGACATTGTGCGGGAAATGGCCAACGCCGAAGATTAGCGGCTGGCGGCTGGCGGATCCCGCGCTTCCAATCGCCGCCTTCACCCTAGACGCCCTACCGGGAAGCCAGCCTTGCCATGAGGCGCTGATAGGCTTGCTTCAGGGCATCCCATCCCCGTCGCCACAGGGCTTTGCGCGTGGGTAGCGTCAATGTGATCGCCCCTTGGCCATAGCTCACCTGCATGGCCCCATCCTGCACGGGGGTGGGCAGGGGAACGCTGTGCTGAAACTGGTTGAGACTGAGGCCGAAGCTGACGGGGCTACGGTAGCTCGATCGACGCTGGCCAAAGAAGGTAATTCCCGTGGCGCTGGCTCGCACCTGCACCGCCTGGGGATCCACACCGGGTAAAAAGGCCGTGACGATGACCGCATCCCCGCTGTCTTGAATTTCTACAGAGGGCACCTGCACTCGCCCCGAGGGGGCCACATCCAGGGGCATGAGGGCGGCGGTAATGGCGTTGAGTTGAGCCTGGGCCGCCGCGAGATCCCAGGCGGATGTCCAGAGGGTACTTGGCATCATGTCCTCCCTTGCCGTGGTGGAACAGCGATTGAACGGGGATGGCACTCAGCCATCTGGCGGAGGATCGGGTGATCCAGCCAACGGCGCTGATCGCCCCGTGGTAGCTTACCTTCATCATGGCGACCAAACGGGATCGAGGGTAGGGAGGAAAGCCCCCGGCGCGAGGGGGTATAACCGCCCTGGGATGGGCACCATAGCAACACACCATGGGGGATAGCGGGTTGACCACAGAACGTGCCTATTGGGTGGCCTGGGCGCAGGCCAAAGGGTTGGGGTCAGTGTTGTTGAAGCGGCTGAACAGCCACTTTGGCAGCTTGGCGGCGGCATGGCAGGCGGAGGAATCAGCCCTGCTGGAGGTGGAGGGCGTGGGGCTGGGGCTGGCGTCGCAACTGGCGGATTATCGCCAGCAGGTCAATCCCGATGACGTTCTGATCTACTACGAAGGCCAGGGAGCCAACTTTTGGACGCCCGCCGACCCGGACTACCCCACCCTGCTCTACGAAATTACCGACCCGCCGCCCCTGCTGTACTACCAAGGCCGCACCGAACTAGCCCAGGCCGTGCAAACCATGCCCTCGGTGGCCATTGTGGGCACCCGCGAACCCTCGGACTATGGCCAACGCTGGACGCGCCGCCTAGTGCAACAACTGGTTAGCCACGATGTGATTGTGGTGTCGGGGTTGGCCAGCGGCATCGACCGCCATGCCCACGGCCAAGCCCTCGATAGCCAAGGGCTCACCATTGCCGTGCTGGGCACCGGAGTAGACCGCAGCTATCCCTGGAACAACCGAGCCCTGCAAGACCGCATCGCCCAGGAAGGGCTACTCCTGAGCGAACACCCCAACGACACCCCGCCCGACCGCACCCACTTTCCCCGCCGCAACCGCATCATCGCTGGCCTCAGCCGCGCCACCGTGGTAACAGAAGCCCCCCTGCGCTCCGGTGCCCTAATCACCGCTCGCCTCGCCAACGACTATGGCCGCGAGGTCTACGCCCTACCCGGTTCCTTGGATAACCCCGCCAGCCTGGGCTGCCTCGACCTCATTCGCCAAGGGGCACAGATGATCTGGGACGACACCACCCTGATCCGCGACCTTGGCCAAATTCCCCAACTGGACGCCCCGCCGCTTCAGGCTCTATCCTCCAGAGCCCCAGCGGTGTTCCCGCCTTCGCCTTCGCCCGCCCCCGCCAACCTCTCCCCCGACCTGGCCACCGTCCTCGCCGCCATCACCCCAGAACCGATTACCCTGGATTACCTCGTCCAGTCCCTCAATCGGCCCACGGGGGATATCCTCAGCAGCCTGCTGCACCTAGAGTTGGAAGGGCTCGTTACCCAAACACCCCCCGGTAGCCAAACCTACCAGCGGTGCTGAGATTATCCATGAGGCCAAGCAACCACAATACCGACATTCCGCAGGTTGACGATTGTTTTTTACTGTGCATAGCCCAAGCCGATCACCGAAAGCCTCTCAGCTAGAGGCTTCTGGCAAACGGGTCATGGGCTGCCGCAAATGGCAACCTAATACTTCGCAATCTTTTGGACGGAGGATCATGGCTTTTACCACTTGCCCTGCACTCACCTGCTCCAGGCAATGAGGTTGCCCCACCCGCTGAAGAAAAGGCTGGCTACATTGGTGAGTTTATTAACGACAACATTAATAACATGGCGATAGTTAACGGAGAGCTTGATAAGCGCACCAACGTAGAAGCCCTTCCAATATTAGAGCCTCGGCACGGCAAGCTACACATACGGATGGAGCCAGACACCAAGAAGATGTATATCGCTGTCAAGCCGTTTAGGGAGTACTGCGCCGACAACCAAATAACTTTGAAAGAACTACTTAGCGCTTTGGCTGTCGATGGCATATTTGTCGGTACGGAAAAGAAGCGTATGACTAAAGGCACTAAGATTTCGTCACCCGCCGTCTATGCCTATGTATTCGACTGTTCCGTGCCAGACTTTATAGACCCTTCTGACTATGTGGATAACCCTAACAGCTTGTCGGATATAAATACTTTAGACAATGAGGATTCACGGAATAAGCTTTAATGTTGTGTGGGAAAGGTTCGGTGTGGGAACTTCTTTCTTCGTTCCCTGTCTCGACTGCAACGAAACAAAAGCTAAGGTAAAAGAGGTAGCCAAACGGCTTGGTTATAAGGTAAAAACTAAGCAGGTTGTAGAGGAAAACATTAAGGGCTTGCGTGTTTGGAGAATAAAATAGTATGCTGACCCCGTAGTTTTC
>JALQST010000267.1 GCA_023264315.1 Nodosilinea sp. BSH.14 | reverse complement strand
CGCGAGGCTTGTTGCATGTTGTGGGTCACGATCACAATGGTGAATTGGGTTTTCAGTTCGTGAATGAGTTCTTCGACTTTGAGGGTGGAAATGGGGTCGAGGGCGGAACAGGGTTCATCCATTAAAATCACGTCGGGCTGGACGGCGATCGCCCGGGCAATGCAAAGTCGTTGTTGTTGTCCCCCGGACAGGGCCAGACCACTCTGTTTGAGCTTGTCCTTCACTTCGTCCCAGAGGGCGGCGGATTTGAGGGACTTTTCCACCAGTTCGTCGTAGTCGCCCCGGTAGCCGTTAATGCGGGCGGCAAAGGCGATGTTTTCGTAGATGGATTTGGGGAAGGGGTTGGGCTTTTGGAACACCATGCCAATGCGGCGACGCACGTTCACCGGGTCAACGCCGGGGCCGTAGAGATCGCTGCCGTGCATGGTGATTTTGCCGTCTACCCGCGCCCCTTGGATCAGGTCGTTGGTGCGGTTGAAGCAGCGCAGCAGGGTACTCTTGCCGCAGCCGGAGGGGCCAATGAAGGCAGTGATTTCGTTTTTGAAAATATCCAGGCTGACATCGCGCACGGCTAGGGAAGAGCCGTAGTAGACATTGACGTTTTTGGCCCGCAGGGTGGCTTCCTCAACGGGGGTATCAAGCCCAGGCTGGCCTGTGGATTCTGACATCATGGCGACCAATTCTCTACTGTTAGGAGGGGTGGATTCTCTGAGGGGTGTACCGCTTCTCTGGAAGTCTCTAGCTCGTCTTGTGCCAGGGTTTGATCCCCCCTAGCCCCCCTTGGGAAGGGGGGGAACCGGAGTCAAAGTCACCCTCGTGAAAGGGATAACCGGAGTCAAAGTCCCGCTTAAGAAGAGGGATTTAGGAGGATCTCCACTTTGGCTACACATCATAGGACTCTTTAAACATCCTCTTACCTTTGGGGCCTTACTTTTGGAAGCGGTTACGCAGGTAAATGGCCAAGGAGTTCATCGTCAGCAAAATCACCATCAGCACGATGATGGCCCCGGCAGATAGGGCGTGGAAGGCGGGTTGAGGACGAGACACCCAGTTGAAAATTTGGATGGGTAGCACCGTAAAGGGGCTTTGCAACCCGCGCAGGGAGAGTTCTGGCAGGAAGGGAATATAGGTCAAGGCTCCGATGGTGATCAGCGGTGCCGTTTCGCCAATGGCGCGGGATAGGGCCAAAATTACCCCCGTCAAAATGCCGGGAAAGGCCAGGGGCAGAATGTGGGCGCGTACCACCTGCCAACGGGTGGCCCCCAGGGCAAAGCCCGCCTGTCGCAAGCTGTTGGGAATCGCCCGTAGAGATTCGCGGGTGGCGATGATCACAATGGGCAGCACCAGCAGGGAGAGGGTGAGTGCTCCAGACAGAATGCTGCGCCCCTGGGTGATGGGGAACATCAACCGTACAAACACCTGGAGACCGAGCAGACCGTAGATAATCGAGGGTACCCCGGCCAAGTTGGAGATGTTGATCTCAATGGCCTTCGCAAACCAGGTATCGGAGACAAATTCCTCTAGGAAAAGGCCCGCTCCGACGCCAATGGGAAAGGTAAATAGAGCCACGAGTACCATGACCCAAATGGTGCCCACCAGGGCCGATACCAAGCCCGCTTCTTCGGGTCGTCGGGAGGGGAAGGTGGTGAGGAAGTTCCAGTTGATGACGGGGAGACCGTCGATCAGCACGTCGATCAGCAGAATGGCCAGCACCGCCAGGGAGAAGATCACTGCGGCCAGGGAGAGGTACTTCACCACCTGGTCAATCAGCTTGCGGCGGCTCAGGGCGCTCAGGGCGGTTTCCTGGTCGATGTCCCAGCCCTTGTCCATTTTCGTGGGTTGAGGCGACAGAGAGGTCATTATTCGTAGGTCTCCCTATACTTACGCACGTACCAGAAGCTGAAGATGTTGAAGACGAGGGTAACGAGGAACAGCGTCATCCCCACCGCAAAGATAGATTTGTAGGCCAAGGACCCCGCCGGGGTGTCGCCCAGGCTGACCTGCACAATGTAGGCGGTCATGGTCATGATCGGTACGAAGGGGTTGAGGGTGAGATTGGGGTTTTGACCCGCCGCCAGGGACACAATCATGGTTTCCCCTACCGCCCGCGAAATCGCTAGGATGACCGAGGCCACAATCCCCGACAGGGCCGCTGGCAGTACCACCCCAAAGATGGTTTCCCGTTTAGTCAAGCCCAGGGCGTAGGATCCATTGCGCAGGGAATCCGGCACCGCGTAGATGGCATCCTCACTGAGGGAAGCCACCAGCGGCGTGATGGAAATACCCAGCACAATCCCGGCACTCAGACCGTTGAAGCCCGACAGACCAGGAATAAAGAACTGCAAAAATGGCGTGACCAACAGCAGGGCAAAGTAGCCAAACACCACCGACGGCACCCCCGCCAAAATCTCTAGGGCAGGCTTGAGGACGCGACGTAGCTTGGGCGAGGCATACTCACTGAGGTAGATGGCCGACAGCAGCCCCAGGGGCAGGGCCACGACAATGGCAATGATCGAGGTGAGGAAGGTGGCGCTGAGCAGGACAAAAATGCCGAACTGCGGGTTAGAAAACAGCGGCGTCCACTGTCTATCGGTCAAAAAGCGCCAGATCGGCACTTCCCTGAAAAATTCAACGGCCTCAAACAATAACGACAGCACAATGCCGATGGTGGTAGCCACCGAGATAAAGGCAAACACACCAAACAGCGCCACAATGGCCCGCTGGCTCCACTTGCTCAAGGCTCGGTTTGGCTTCCACAGGTCAGACTGTCCCGTGGGCGGAAGGTTGGTAGTCATCGCGTCATCTCTTGGCGATAGGGAAAGGTAGAGATAGGCGGCTAGGCCAATACAAAAGGGGTCAGCGCGATACAACACTGACCCCTTTTTCACCGATTAAACGCTAGCCGTTTAAGTTGGCACTAGAGGTCGTCACAAAAGACAACCCTTAGAGCAGATCCACCAGGCTCTTGCCCACGGCAGAGCCGCCCTCAAACACCGAACCCGTGACCGCATTGGCGGCCCGCTCTTGCACCTTGGCATTGATGTCGGTGGGCAGGGGCACATAGCCCACTTCTTCAATGAGGGAGGCGTTGGCCATATCTAGGTAGAAGTCCACGAAGGCTTGAACAGCGGGGTTTTCTGCCAGAGAGGTGGTCTTCACGTAGATGAACTCAGGCCGAGACAGGGGAGAGTAGCTACCGTCGGCAATGGTTTCAGGGCTGGGAGCCACACAGCCGGTGCCGCCATCAATGGCCACCAAGCTCAGACGATCAGAGTTTTCTACATAGTAGGCGAAGCCAAAGAAGCCCAGGCCATTGGGATCGGTGGATACACCCTGCACGATCACGTTGTCGTCTTCGCTGGCGGTGTAGTCACCCCGGCTTTCGCCGTCAGTGCCAATCGCTTCCATGAAGAAGTCGTAGGTGCCGGAGTCGGTACCAGGGCCAAACAGACCGAGGGGCTGATCGGGGAAGTCGGCCCGAATTTGGTTCCAGTTGGTGACGGTACCCTGGGCAGCGGGTTCCCACATGGTTTTCAGTTCGTCGGTGGTAAGGCACTGGGCGAACTCGTTGTCGGGGTGCACCACCACAGAGAGACCATCAAAGGAGATGGGCAGCTCAACGAATTCGATGCCAGCCGCTTTACACAGGTCGATTTCTTCCTGCTTGATGGGGCGAGAGGCACCGCTGATGTCGGTTTCGCCCGCACAGAACTTCTTGAAGCCGCCGCCCGTGCCGGACACGCCTACGGTTACCGCCACGCCCGGATTGGCCTTACCAAATTCCTCGGCCATGGCTTCGGAGATAGGGAACACGGTACTGGAACCATCCACCAGCACAGACCCAGTGAGGTCGGAACCACCAGCGGCAGTGGTGGTATCGGTAGCGCCACCCCCGGTTTGGGTGCCGCCACCACAGGCCACCAGACCAAGCACACCCGCTAATAGCAGACCAGAACGACCAACGGAAAATAAACGATTGGACATAGCTTCCTCGGTTTCACCTTCAAACACAATACAAGCCAATAGGCCAGAGTTGTTTTATCACAAAAACGATGTTTTGGCTAATTTTAGCAAACATCTTGAAAACCCAGTGTCTTCCTCTTAGGGATCGCCTTTGCTCAGCCAAATATACCATTAATTGCCTTTAGCGCAACTGTCTTTGCCACAATTCATTGTTTTGCTCCTGATAGCCCTGTGAATAAGCTAGGTAAAACGCTATCACTTGGTCAAAATCCAGCCGTGGCAAGCATTCTAGAGTGCTAAATCATTCCTTGCTCATAGTTTTCCTGGAATTTAAGCCTTGGGCAATCGACTTGTTTGCGTTGTAGTGGGCTCACTCAGGGGACTAAAGTCATGCCCTAGAAATCCTGATTTTTTATTAAGAATCACAAGAAAAAAGACTATAATATCAAAGTTCGTCAAAAGGACGATCAATGCTATTTCTGGCGATGTTTTTGTTAGGCCAAAAATTATTAAATCCCTAAGTTGCGTCGATGGTTAGCAAAACTTCCCATGACTACAGAGTTATGCTATCCCAGGCGTATTAATAATGGCTTGAGAGCACATTAACGATGGATTGACCTGAGGTTAAGTTGTGATTAAAGAGACCTGGGTGGGGAGTGATGGAGTGTATCCCCTGTAGCACTGGAGGTGATGCTGAGCGTGAAGTCTAGGGCTTTTCCCGTGAACCAGGGCGAATGGGAACGAGATCCTGGTTCACGAGGTGGGCTGGTGTGTTGCCCCAGCAGGTAGCCTAGGGCTCCGGGGATGGCTAGATAGCCTCCACTGGTGCCTGGATGTCGCTTTCCATGAGGATGACTGTCGCATTTGCACAGGCTACGCCCCACAAAATATGGT
>JALQST010000266.1 GCA_023264315.1 Nodosilinea sp. BSH.14 | reverse complement strand
AATACTTTTCCCTATGTAGATTGCTATGTTCTAGATAAGTTTCGAGGACATATTCACCAAGGCGTTCATATTACGCGGGTGGATGTAGTTCAACAAATGCAGAAGATTAAGCCTCCAGAAAATGACGAAAAATATGTACTTCGGCCAGAGTCAAGGCTGCGCTCCATCGCCCTGTCCAACATGAAGGCTAGCAAGCACTTTAAAGCATTTCGCATTTTACACGATTACTTTCAAACCTATGAGCATGTGTATGCCAAACTGGCTCTGCGAGAACTGCGAAGCCGCACCGAGGAAAATCGCCGAGAGCTAGATGCCGCAGAGCAGTACTGGAATCGCCACATGGAAGATGTGGATTTTCAGATTGCAAAATTGGCGATTACTCAAACCCGCGAGGCTGTCTCCCTTCAAGCCAGTCCCGCAGAAATTGACGATTACATTGTACGCCTTCCAGACATTGCCATGGAGGCAATCTCACAGTTGGATTTACCCCCACAACCAGCCCTCACACCAGCGGAGATTGACGAACAGACGCAAAAAATCTGGTCTTGGCAACTGGTACAGATGGGAGGGGGAACCATTAACCCGCCCGAGGAATCCCGGTCTTCCCATAAAATCTTTGGGATTGGCTTAAGCCGTACCGGCACTAAAAGCCTTACCAGTGCTCTGCATATCTTGGGCTTTAAAGTCATTCATTATCCCGAAGATGAAACGACATTACGAGAGTTGAGCGAAGGTCAATATCAGCTATCCTTGTTAGAACACTTTGATGGCATTACAGACATCACGGTGTCTGCCTTTTATCCCCAATTGGATCAACTGTTTCCTGGCAGTAAATTCATTTTGACGGTGCGTGATAAAGAAAGCTGGCTCACGTCTCTCGAAAAACATTGGTTTAATCGTCCTGCCTTTGACGCAACGAACCAGATTGAGAAAGAAATCCATATGGAGATTCGTCGCCTTTTACGCAGCGCTGTCTACGGTTGCTATGAATTTAACCGCGAACGGATGTCCTATGTCTATGACCTGCATTATAAAAATACCTTGGATTATTTTGCAGATCGCCCGGACTCCCTGTTAGTTCTCAACATTGGGGCAGGGGAAGGCTGGGAAAAGCTTTGTCCATTTCTAGGGTTAGATCCCTTCGATCAACCCTTCCCCTACATCAAAAAACAATCTCTTCTCAAAACTCTGCTGAATGCTGAAGCACAGGTCATTGATGCAGTGGCCTCCCTGTGAGACTCGTCTCAGTAGATGGCAAAGTCCCCGTCAGTCCCTCTTCCACATGGGGAGAGGGATTTAGGGTGAGGGCCAAATCAGGACAATAGAGCCAGCTTGTGATCTACTGAGGCTGAACGTCTCTGAAACGATCTCTCCTAGCTCCGACCTAGAATCGATAGGTTTAGCTCCACGGCAATATACGTTAAGGCTTCTGGAACTTGTATCGGGCTCCCCAGGAAAATAGTGGAACTACGCTTTTTTACAGTATTATCGACGACACCTAAACTGATTCGTTTGGTTTGGTCAGCTAGTCCGAAGTGGCTGATTATTTCCTTCCTGACGACCTTGATCACATCGGTGTTGCCAGCCCTACAGCTCTATGTTGGCAAACTGATTATTGATCGCATTTTAGCCACCATGGGACAACCCTCCACCGCTTGGTCAGGGGTGTTTATGTTGGTGGTTATCACGTTCACCTTAACGCTGCTGACGGATATTTTAAAAGAACTCTCTAACTATGGGGGGCAAGTGTTAAGTGATCGTTTCACGCTCTATGCTAGTCATCTCCTACTCCGTCAAGCCACTCGCCTAGATTTAGCCCACTACGAAATTCCGAAATTTTATGATCTTCTCAGTCGTGCCCAACAAAGTGGTAGTACTTACCCTGTGCGGGCCTTGACAAGCTTTACTAATTTTATCGGCCATGGCATTAAATTAATCACCCTTTTGGGGTTGATGATTAGCTTTAGTCCCTTGGCCACTTTGCTACTATTAATGACTTCGATTCCAGCCTTTCTAATTGGCGTTAAATTTTCTGGAAAACGGTTTAAGATTCTCCGTCGTCAAACGCAAAGTGGTCGATTTGCTGATTATCTACAACGAGTTTTAACCCATCGGGATTTTGCCAAGGAAATTCGTCTCTTTAATTTAATAGAACATCTTCTAGGACAATGGTATAGCGTAAAGCTTAGGTTTAATCGTGAGGCTCAGAAGCTTTCTTCTCAGCAAGCCTGGGCAAGGATGGGAGCTAATGTGCTATCGCGCCTGGGTTTCTATCTGACCTATAGCTGGGTGGTGATACAAACCCTGCGAAATCAAATTACCATTGGTTCCTTGACGATGTATGCGGGGGCATTTCGTCAATCACAGGGCGCAATGCAGGGCATGTTAGAAGAAATTGCTAGTCTGTATGAAGTTAATCTTTTTGTAAGTCAATTTTTCGATTTTTTGTCCCTGGAAGCCTATGTTAAAAATCCTCTCAACCCCCGTCCCTTCCCGCAACCTATTCAGAAGGGATTGACCTTTAAAAACGTCAGCTTTATTTATCCAGGCGCGAAAAATAAAAGCTTGAGTGATTTTAATCTCACGGTTTACCCAGGTGAGAGTATTGCTTTGGTGGGTGTGAATGGAGCCGGGAAAACAACTCTAATGAAGCTGTTAACTCGCTTCTATGATGTCACCGACGGAGAGATTACCATTGACGATATTCCATTGTCGCAACTGGATTTAAATGAATTGCGAAGCAACATCGGAATTATTTTTCAAGATTTTGCCCGATATCATTTAAG
Source organism: Nodosilinea sp. BSH.14 (assembly GCA_023264315.1). Taxonomy (GTDB): domain Bacteria; phylum Cyanobacteriota; class Cyanobacteriia; order Phormidesmidales; family Phormidesmidaceae; genus Nodosilinea. The sequence goes on along the minus strand of JALQST010000266.1, from coordinate 2,080 downwards.
TGTTGCGGATAATATTGGTTTCGGTAATATTCAGGAATATCGCAATCTGGATCAAATTCGCCAAGCTGGAATCAATGCAGGGGCAGATGAAATGATTGGCCGTTTTGATCAGGGCTACCATACCATGCTCGGCAAACTTTTTCCGGGAGGGCGCGAATTGTCAGGGGGGCAATGGCAAAAAGTCGGCCTCGCACGGGCATTTATGAGTACGGCGCAGATCCTCATCTTAGATGAACCAACGGCAGCCTTGGATGTGATCGCTGAGTATGATCTATTTCAACGGTTTCGACAACTGGCTGCGGGTAAAATTACGTTTCTCGTCAGCCATCGGTTTTCAACGGTGCTCATGGCGGATCGGATTGTGGTCTTGGACGGTGGAGAAATTCGCGAACTAGGCAGCCATGACGAGTTAATGGCCCAGGGGGGCCTTTATGCGAAAATGTTTGCACTGCAATCCACGCTCTCCCACAGGGAGGGATAGGCACCCAACTCCCCTGAATGCTTGCCCTTTCCTCCCCTGACGGACACTCGGCGGTGTGCCCCAAGCCCTATGACCTTTGCCGACCAACCCTCCCTCCTGTCCCAGGCCGATCTACGGGCCGCCGATGCGTCTTGGGCCTACAATCAGGAGGCCAGTGCGCCCCTGTCTTCGGCGGAATTGCAGCAGTGGAAGCAGCGGGTGGCCCAGTATCAGCGGGAAGTTCAGCAGGCTCCCGCCATTGAACAGGGCTGTTTATTTGCGGTGGAACCGCCCCTGGCGGACACCATCGACCCCTTTGCCCTACCGCCCCAGAATGCGGATTTTTGGCGCGGCCAGTTCCAGGAGGCGGGCGTTCCGGCCCTCTACTTTGTGGTGGATCATGAGGTGCCCGTGCTGCTCTACGTGGGCGAAACCGTGAAATCGAACCAGCGCTGGCAGGGCGTCCACGATTGTAAACGCTACATTCTTAGCTACGTTTCCGCCCACCGTGCCCACGATTTACCCGTGGCGGTGAACATTGGCTTTTGGCCCCACGCCGCCGCCGACCGCAAAGCCCGCCAACGCCTCGAAAGTGACCTGATCCGCCGCTGGCGATCCCCCTTCAATAAGGAAAACTGGCAGCTTTGGAGCACCCCCTTTGTGGGCGGCAAACTGGAGGGATAGCCCTGCCACCGTGGGGGAAACGCGGGGGAGGGATCAGAGCTGGATTGACTTCGACTTTGGCAGCCACACCCGGACGCGGCATGTGGGGCCAAGATTTTAGACTATGCTGAAGGGGAGGATTTGTTACTCAAATTCACGCTTCTTAAAGTGGCGTTACAAAATATGAAGTGTATTATTCATCGTCGGGCGGAGTTTTCGGCCAGTCATCGCTACTGGTTGCCAGAACTCTCGGAGGAGGCCAATGCTGAGCGGTTTGGCCCCTGCGTCAAGGCTCCCGGCCACGGCCATAACTACGTGCTCTATGTGGCCATGGAGGGCGACCTAGACGAATACGGCATGGTGCTCAACCTCTCGGATGTGAAACACGTGATTAAGCGAGAGGTGACGAGCCAGCTTGATTTTTCCTACCTGAATGACGTGTGGCCAGAGTTTCAGCACACCCTGCCCACCACGGAATACCTCGCGAAGGTGATTTGGGATCGCCTGATTCCCCATCTCCCGGTCGTCAATATTCAACTGTTTGAACATCCCGAACTCTGGGCCGATTATCAAGGAAACGCCATGGACGCCTATCTCACGATCAGCACCCACTTCAGTGCCGCCCACCGGCTGGCCTCGCCCAAGCTGAGCTACGAAGAAAACTGCGAAATCTACGGCAAATGTGCCCGCCCCCACGGCCACGGCCACAACTATCACTTGGAGGTGACGGTACAGGGCACTATCGATCCCCGCACCGGAATGCTAGTGGATTTGGCCCAGTTGCAAACCGTCATCGATGACACCGTGATCGAGCCCTTTGACCACACCTTTTTGAACAAAGATATTTCCTACTTTGCGGAAGTGGTACCCACCGCCGAGAATATCGCGGTGCACATTCGGGATCTGCTGCAAGCCCCCATCGCCGACCTCGGAGCCCGTCTGCACAAGGTGAAGCTG
>JALQST010000265.1 GCA_023264315.1 Nodosilinea sp. BSH.14 | reverse complement strand
TGCCGGAATCGCTGTGGGGAGTGATGATGCGAACCCTCGACTCGGGGACGGTGAGCGGCGATACGGGCTGGGTGTTTCGGCTGACGATGCTGTTTGTCACCTTTGGCGGCATCTTTTTGGTCAGCACGTTGATCGGTCTGCTTAGCAGCGGCATTGATGCCAAGCTGGAAGACCTGCGGAAGGGGCGTTCGCGGGTGCTGGAAACGGATCACATCGTGATTTTGGGGTGGTCATTGCAGATTTTCACCCTGATTTCCGAGCTCGCCCTGGCCAATGCCAATCGCTCCGACACCTGCATCGTCATCCTCAGCGAGGGGGACAAGGTGGAGATGGAAGCGGCCCTTCGGGAGACCCTGGGCAAGCTGCCTCGGGTGCGGCTGGTGTGCCGAACGGGGAGCCCCAGCCGCATGGCTGACCTGGGCATGGTGAGCATCCAAACCGCCCGTTCCATCGTCATTTTGAACGCCACCCACGACCAGGGCGATACCCACCTGATCGCCACCCTGCTGGCCATTGCTAATATCCCCCGATCCCATCCCCAGCCCTACCACCTCGTGGCCCCGGTGCAGGCGGAGAAAACCCTGGATGTGCTGAAGCTAGTGTCTCAAACCGAGGTGGAGCCCCTGCTGATTAACGATTTGATTTCGCGCATTGTGGTGCAAACTTGCCGTCAGTCGGGGCTATCTACGGTATATATCGATCTGCTGAACTTCAGCGGTGACGAAATTTATTTCCGCGACGAACCCGCCCTCCAGGGCAAGTCCTACGGTCAGGCGTTGCTGTCCTACAACCGTTCGTCGGTGATTGGCATCCAGGCCAGCGATGGCACGATTCATCTCAATCCTCCCAGCGACCGACTGCTGCAATCTGGAGAACGGGTGCTTGTGGTGAGCGAAGACGACGACACCACCTACCTAAATCAGGCCGCCGAGGCTCCCATTGACCCTGGGGCGATTCGCCTGGTAGACCCCGCCCTGCCCAAGGCCGAGCGCACCCTGATTTTGGGCTGGAATAGTCGGGTGAGCAGCATCATTGAACTGCTGGATCAGTACGTGGCCCCTGGATCCGAGATGATGGTGGTGGCCGACTTGCCCGCCGAAGCGGTAGATGTCTCCGAGGCAATTTTGGCGCTGCACAACCAAACCGTGCGTTATCAATCGGGCGATCCCACAGATCGCGACCTCCTCGACAGCCTCGATCTCACCCAGTATGACCATGCGGTGGTGCTGTGCCATGCAGATCTTGACCCAGAACAGGTGGACGCCCAAACCCTCGTCACCCTGCTGCACCTGCGAGATATCTGTGATCGTCACCAGCACTCCTGCCAGATTGTCACCGAAATTTTGGATGTGCGAAACCAAGCCCTGGTTCAAGTGGCCCGTCCCGATGATTTTGTCATCAGCGAACAACTCACCAGCCTGATGCTGGCCCAGGTAGCCGAGCAAAAGAGCATTAATGCCGTTCTCACCGAACTGTTTAGCCCCGAAGGCTCGGAGATTTACCTGAAGCCCGTGGGTAACTACCTCAGCCTAGAGCGTCCCGTCAACTTCTATACCGTGGTTGAAGCCGCCCGTCAGCGGGGAGAATCGGCCATTGGCTATCGTTGCAAAGCCGATGCCAACAACGTCGCCCGGGCCTACGGCACCGTTCTCAATCCGCCCAAGGACGCGATGATTGAGTTTCACCCGCAGGACATGCTGATTGTGCTGGCCGAGTCCTAAGCCCGTCCCGATCTGCCTGGGGAACCTTAGATCCCCGCTCCAGGTTCCCCAGGGAACCTGGAGAGCGGGGAGACTCGTGCAGGGGAATTAGGGGACGGCGTCGGCGGGCAGGAAGGATCGACAGACCATCACCGGGGATGCATCGACCCCATGCAACGGGCAGAGTTCCCGGTGACAAAGGCGGCAATGGGCGGTGAGGGGGCGTTGTATGCCTCGCGGGTTGCTGAGGCTGACGGCTTGGCGAAGGTAGCCTTCAATTTCGAGCTCTGGCAGATCGGTGGCCATCAGCAAGGCCTGGGACGTATTCAATTCGCGGCGGGCGCGGTTGAGGCGCGTGAGGTTTTCGCCAAAGCTGAGGCTGTCTTGGTGCACCATCACCGGAATGGCTTGGGACTGGCTGCGAAATCCGTGGGGCCGATCCTGGGCATAGTCATCTTTGAATTGCAGGGTGAAGGTGCCATCGCCAAAGCAGCGGCTGCGAATGTGGCGCTGGAAGGGAACGGTCAAAAAGCCCTCTGGGCCTAGGGCATACCACCAGGAATGGTGCCATGCCTGGGGGGGCAGTTGCAGAATTTGGCGAATGTGATCGGAGGTAAATCCCGCCCGCGTCAAGAGGGCAACGGCCTCGGAAGGAGCCACATTTTCGGCCAGGGTCGTGAGGTCGGAGTGACAGTGGGTGACGGACTGATATTCTGTGTGGGTCTGAAATTCCGGCAGGGGCGGCACCTCCGGCCCAGACCCCGCCAGCACGCAGTGGATATGCTCGAAGGTGAGAACGCCATCGATGCTGTACTGGGGATGATCCCGCAGGGGCACGCCCACTTGGATGGCCATGGCTCCAACTTCGTGGGGCTGGGCCAGGGGAGGAAGGCTGTCGGTCAGCAGCGATCGTAGGTACACCTCATCGGCCACCGCCAAGGCAAGTTGGGCCGTGTGGTCGGCTGGCGTCGGCGTGGGGCACCGCTGCCGGAACGGGGTGAGCGAAGACTTGACCATAGCAAGACCACCCGCCGAAGATGACTGGTCTTCCTGTTCTATCAGCAACATCCCCGAGACGGAACCCCTTGCCCAGAAACGTTGCACAGGTTTGTAGACCGCAACGAAGCCGACATAATTCGTTACGCACGGTTTGCGGCCTCTGGATGTTGAGAATCGGGGCTGTGGTGTTTTGAACCTGTTGAAAGGCTCCCGTCAGCCCGTAAAATACAGTGTCGATTGTTTTCCTGGATTGAGCAGTATGGTGGATCTTTCTCGCATTCCGGCCCAGCCTGAGCCTGGGGTCATCAACGTCCTGATTGAAATTCCGGCGGGCAGCAAGAATAAGTACGAATTTGACAAGGACATGAACGCCTTCGCCCTGGATCGGGTGCTGTTCTCCTCCGTCCATTACCCCCTAGACTATGGCTTTGTGCCCAACACCCTGGCCGACGATGGCGACCCCCTCGATGGCATGGTGATGATGGATCAGCCCACCTTCCCCGGCTGCGTGATTGCAGCGCGGCCCATCGGCATGTTGGAAATGATCGACGGCGGCGACCGTGACGAGAAGATCCTCTGCGTGCCCGTGGCCGATCCTCGCTACGCCAACGTGCGCTCCTTGGATGACGTGGCCCCCCACCGCCTGGACGAAATCGCCGAATTCTTCCGCACCTACAAAAACCTCGAGAAAAAAATCACCGAAATCCTCGGCTGGCAAAATGTGGACAAGGTGCAAGCCCTGGTCAGCCAGTGCATCGCGGCTTATAAATAAACGGTTAAATAGAGGGTGATCTGCCGTTGCCTTGGGTTGGCCCTCACCCTAAATCCCTCTACCCAGAGGCTACCGCTTATCCATAGGTCTCTATGCCCTTTGATTCCTAGGGTTGATCCCCCCTAGCCCCCCTTAAAAAGGGGGAGACTGGAATCAAAGTCCCCCTTTTTAAGGGGGATTTAGGGGGATCTCCAAGGACGGCTGGCACAACAACAAGCCCTGTATAAGCCCTAGCACAAAGGGGGTGAGGGCCAAGGCTCGCGATTCGTTGCCCATCTTCCATCCACACCTTTGCCGTGGCCTACGTCGCAATTGAGAACGTCTACAAAACCTTTCCGAAGTCTCGGTCGTCCCGTGGTTCGGAGGGGGCCGAGGCCGAATCTGAGTCGGCGGTGCTGAAGCGCATCAACCTAACGGTGGAGGATGGCGAATTTATGGTGCTGGTGGGGCCATCGGGCTGCGGCAAAAGTACGCTGCTGCGACTAATTTCCGGTCTGGAGACCCTCACCGCTGGCAATATTTGGGTGGGCGAACGCAAGGTGAACGACCTGCCCCCCAAGCAGCGGGATACGGCCATGGTGTTCCAGAGCTACGCCCTCTATCCGCACCTGTCGGTGTACGACAATCTAGCCTTTGGTCTGCGCCGCATGGGGGCAGATTTGGAAAAATCCCTGCCGGATCTGGCACCAGGACAAAAGCCCCTGGCCGTCAGCGATTCTCCGGCCAACCAAGAACTTGAACGTCTACTGACCGAGAGCCGCTGGTGGGAAAAGCCCCTAGTCTCTATCACCCGACGATTGCCCCCCAAGCTGCGCTATGTCTCCGACGCCGAGCGGCTGATTGACGAACGGGTGCGGGCGGTGGCCAAAATGCTGCAAATGGATACCCTGCTCAGTCGCTATCCTCGCCAGCTCTCCGGCGGCCAAAAGCAGCGGGTGGCTCTAGGTCGCGCCATGGCTCGCAACCCCCAAGTGTTTTTGATGGATGAACCCCTCTCTAACCTAGACGCCAAGCTACGGATGGAAACCCGCGCCCAGATCGTCAACCTCCAGCGGCAACTGGGCATCACCACCATCTACGTCACCCATGACCAGGTAGAGGCCATGACCATGGGCCATCGCATCGCCGTGATGTACCAAGGCCAAATTCAGCAGGTGGCCCCGCCCCTAGAACTGTACAATCGCCCCGCCAACCGCTTTGTGGCGGAATTCATTGGCTCGCCGCCAATGAACTTCATCCCCGTCCAGGTGCAGGCTCCCTACCTGCTCATTCACCCCGAATTTCGCCTGTTGCTATTGGGGGACTGGGAAGATCGCCTGGTCGCCTACGAGGATCAATCCATTCTTCTTGGCATTCGCCCCGAACACCTGAGCTTGGCCCTGCCCGCCCCCAAAAATATCCGAGGCCGCGTCACCCACCTCGAAGCCCTGGGCAGCGAAACCTA
>JALQST010000264.1 GCA_023264315.1 Nodosilinea sp. BSH.14 | reverse complement strand
TAGCGGGCCGAGGCTTCGGTGCGAAGGCCCTGACTGCGGGCCGATTTACGAATCACCGCCGCGTCAAAGTAGGCTGCTTCTAGGACGACGGCCTTAGTCCCGTCACTGACTTCGGTATCTTCGCCGCCCATCACCCCCGCTAGGGCTACCGGGGCATCGTGGGCGGTGATGACTAGGGTTTCTGGCGCGAGGGCGCGTTTCTGACTGTCCAGCGTCGTTAGGGACTCGTCGGGACGAGCGAAGCGTACTCCCAGAGTCAACTCGCCGCTGCCCAGTTTCGCCAGTTGGTCGCGGTCAAAGGCGTGGAGGGGCTGGCCCCATTCCAGCAGCACGTAGTTGGTAATATCGACCACGTTATTGATGGGCCGGGTACCCGCTGCCTGGAGCCGCGCCTGGAGCCACTGGGGCGAGGGGCCAATGGTGATGCCCTCTAGGACGGTGCCGATGTAGATGGGGCAAGCTTTTTCGTCCGGCAGGTCGATGGCCACAGCGGCTTTGGGATTGGTAAACGGGGGAGCCTGGGTGGGGGGCAGGTGCAGCGGTGCCCTGGTAATGGCCGCTACCTCACGGGCCAAGCCCACCATGCTGAGGGCGTCGGCGCGGTTGGCGGTGGAGGTGACATCCAAAATCACGTCGTCCAACCCCAACAGAGGCCGAACGTCTTGGCCCACGGTTAGATCGGCTGAATCGAAAATGTGGATGCCTGCGGAATCCTTCTCTAGGCCCAGTTCCGACAGAGAGCAAATCATCCCTGCCGAGGGCACACCGCGCAGTTGGCGAGGCTTGATGGTGAGATCCGCCTTGGGCAGGTAGGTGTTGACGGTGGCCACGGCCACGTAAATCTCCGCCCGCACGTTGGCCGCGCCGCAAACGATGGTGGAGGGTTCCGCCGCGCCAATGTCCACGGTGCAAACGCTCAGCTTGTCGGCATCGGGGTGAGCCGTCCGCTCCAGCACCCGACCCACCACCACGCCATCGGCCCAGGTGCGGCGATCCTCCATGTCTTCTACCTCAAACCCTGCCATGGTCAGGGCGTCGGCCAAGTCCTCCGGGCTGAGGTCAACGTTCACGAGGTCATTCAACCAGTTCAGGGAAATACGCATGGTTCGAGAAGGTCAGGAATTCGGGGCAGAAGCATCGGGGTAAGCAGCGTAGGGCCGAAAATCTCGCCTAGCCCAGCGCTCAATCGCCCAAATATTCTACCCCTTCGCCGCCCGCAGAATATGGGTTTTCGCCCCAGCCCTAGCAGCCCATTTGGCGCTTGAGATCCTCCAATTCCTGCTCCATTTCCCACCGCTGAAAAGACTCCTCCACCGGGTCGGCGGCGGCATACCCCGTCCCTGGCATGGGCGATTGATACCAGCCCGTTTCCCACGCATTGCTGGCCTGGGTGGCTTGGGCGGCGCGTTCGGCGGCACGATGGGTGGCGCGTTCGGCCTCCACCTGGGCCATTTTGGTCTTCAGTTCCCGACGACGCTCGTGGATTTGTTTTTGGAGGGTGCGGGTTTGTTCAATCTGCGCCGTTATCCCCTGCATTTGGCCCCAGTATTGGTTTCCTTGGCGCAAAAGGGCCGCTTCCCGTTCCTCCGCCAGGGCCACCAGGTCGGGACGGTTGGCTGCTTTGGCCTTATTCAGCCGTTCATGCCATTTTTGAATCTCTTGGGCCGTGGCCAAGATTTGATCCTTAAGCTGTTGCTCTCGCCGCTTCAAGTCCCCTAATAGAGCAATGGCGTCCCGTTCTTGCCCCCGCAGTTGGTCTTCCAAGCCCATCAGTTCCAACTGGGGATTGGCCCGCAAAAACTCATCTAGGCGGGTTTCCAAAAACTTACTGAGGTCTTCAAATAGGCCCACGGCGGCAACTCCTGCGACAACAATGGTCTGTGATGAAAAGGGATGTAATCAGAAAGAACCCCCGAGAGGGAAACGGCCCGCAATGATCAATCCATCGCCTGTGGCTCATTCCGGGATGGCGTAGAGGCGTTCCCAGTAGGGTTCCGAGAATTTCACGAGCCAGTCCTTGACGTGGTAGGTGGCGCGGCAGTCGTCTTCGTTGTAGCGCAGGATGGCTTCGAGGTAGGTGGAATCGCCGGTTTCGGCCCAGGCGTTGTACCAGCAGATGGATTGCGCCCCATTGGCCCCTTCGTCGCGCCAGTCAAAGCCCATCCAGCGGGCAATGTGCTTGAGGGCATAGCTTTCGATGGGCAGGGTAACGCCATCGGTGACGCATTTGTGGACATCAAAAAAGCGGCTGAGCAGGGTCTCGATATGGCGGTTGTGGGTGCCGTAGATTTGCCCCAGTTTGCGTACGGTTTGGGCCTCGTAGGGGCAAAAGTGATAGACGGGGGCATCGGGGTAGGTATGCACCAGATCGAGGAAATCCTGCCAAGCTTGGCGTTCTTGGGTTTGGCTTTCGGCGAGTAGGGCGTGGAAGGTCTCCTCGCCGGTGATGCGGTTCACCACAAGGACGCCATGGAGGTAGATCAGGTTTTGGTCGGGGGCGGCTTCGATGTCAAAAAATAGCTCAAATTCGCCCTCCGGTAGGTCTTCCGGCCACAGGGGAAAGCCGTGGGGGGATCGGGGGTCGGTGCGGGGGATGGCCCGATTATCCAGCAAGGCTTGGGCCTGGTGGACGAGCTTTTCGGCCACGGATTCGCCAAATCCGGGCAGCGGGGCGAGCTGGTGGGGGGAGGTTTGGGCCAAGGCGGCCACGGTGGCGATGTGGTGCTGGCGCAAAAACTCGTAGCGGGCGGGCGTCACCCCCGGCAATAGGGACAGGTGGCGTTCGGCCTTGGCCTCGCCATAGCAATGGCTAAACCACTGGCACAGGTCGCAGCGACTATGGGAAATAAACAGTTCCGGCGGTTGGGGAGACCTCAGATCACGCAGGCCTTGGTTGAGGGTGTCTTGGAGCTTCAGCACCAGTCGATCTAAATCAACGGGGTAGAGCTGCCCACCCCGCAGGGCCAAGGAACTCTGGGCAGGCCACACCCCCTGCACCCGCGACAGCACGTAGGCATGATACGCCGCCACCACCTGGTAATCGAGCTTCGGCTTTTTGCCCAGTTTGATGTCGATGGGGGCATAGACCCAATCGCCCCAGCAGGACCAGCCCGGTTCCTTCACCAGCAGATCGGGCTGGCTAACCAGCTGCACCCCCTCCACCGGGGAGGGCATCACCAACACCGCCTGGTGGATGGCGTCCACCCCTTGGACCATCAGGTCTAGGGTGGCTTTGGCCCCTGCGGCCCAGTCCCCCGGGGGAAATTCGGGTCGATGGAGGGGCTGGAAGGTTTGCAGAACCGCCGAGCGATGATCGGCGCTATCCCGGCGCAGTTTGAGGAAATAGTCGGAGGGCGGATCCTTCTGAGACGGGTCGCCGTAGACATCTAAAAAGGCCCGCCGATGGCAGCGCTGGTAGTGAAACAGCAGGTCATCGGTGAACCAGCGAATGTAGGACTGGGATTGGGGCGTCACCGCCTCAGCCGGAAACCGCAGGGGGCTTTCGGAACACCCCCCGGCATGGGTACACAGCGGCAAGGGGGCACTAGCAGACAAGGTTCGGCAACAGACAACAACAGCGGAAAACCTGAGGGTTGTGGGGCAGCGGCCCATCCACAGTGAGGTTCCGAAGGCAATACTTACCTTCCCAGGATACCCTTGGCGGCTCTTGGAATGGCAGACAGTGATTGCAACGGGTGACGGGATTCCCCATTTCAATAGGCCCATGCTTTGTTAGCCATGGTATACCTTTTTCCGAGGAAGGAAAACACTCGACCAACATCCGGCCCGCCGCTCCCTAGAGTTGGGGCAACACTCGACCCAGTAATTCCGGTGGCAGTTGTGACAGGACGGCCTGTTGTCCTGCAAAGCCGAGGATGTCAAAGTGCAGACGCACTGAATACACTAGAGCTTCCGCCAACACATCCAGTTGATCGGGCTGATCCTGCCAACCGGCGTAGGCGAGGAGATAGTGATCGAGGGCAGCCTTGAGGTGGCGCTGCCGTTCCTCGGGCTGGTGGACGGAGAGGGCGAGGGCAATTTGGTCGTGGACGATGCCCGCACTGTGGCAGGTGGCCCAGGGATCAAAGCCGGGGGCCTCGGTGGGAGATTGCTGAAGCCGATATTCCACGGCATCCAGGGCAGTTTCGTAGGCGTCCACCGCCTGCCGAAGGCTGAGCAGCCGTTCCTCGGGTCGGTGCGTTTGCTGTTGGGCCAAGTCCCAGTAGGCGGTGCCCAGGTTGTTGGAGGTCACGGCACAGCCCGCCGGGGTGGTGGCCAGGGTGCGATAGACCAGCGCCGTTTGGTAGGCATCCACCGCCTGCTCCAGCCAGGGGATGGGGTGCTCATACTGGGCCAAGCTCCAGTAGGCGATGCCCAGGTTGTTTTGCAGCATGGCATATTCCTGGGGTTCGGCCTGGGGAAGGCGGTAGCGCAGGGCTTCCTGGTAGGCGGCGATGGCCCGGTGCAGGTGATACTGGGGCTGATCCATCTGGGACAGCCGCCAGTGTAGCGATCCCAGACTATTTTGGCCGTTGGCATAGTCTAGGGGAGAGGCCACGGTGTAGCGGAGGGCTTGGGTATAGGCCTCCACGGCCTGCTCTAGGGCGGGCTTGGGATCCGTGATATCCGCCAGTTGGGTATACACGCTACCTAGGTTGCTATACAACCGCCCCAGGGTCTCCCCGGAAACCTGAGCGTAGCCCCTGACGCCCCCGTCCCCGGTGGCCCCATTGGCCAACCCATCCAGGGTTCCCACTAGATTTCCCGCCGGGGCTGCATCCCCCAGGGCTCCTCCGGTAGCGCCTTCAAGGGCTCGCTGGTAGGCTGCCACACTGCGCTGAAGCCAGGACTCCATGGTCTCTGGTTGGGTTTCTAGCTGCGCCCGCATCCAGTACAGGCTGCCCAGGTCGTTGAGG
>JALQST010000263.1 GCA_023264315.1 Nodosilinea sp. BSH.14 | reverse complement strand
GTTCTATGTGCTCACCATTGCCGTCGGCGTGGCGGTAATTGGCATCCTGCTGGGCTGGTCGTCCTTGACCACGCTGTTTTAGGCCGAGCCGCCCTCACCCTAAGGTCGAGCCGCCCTCACCCTAAATCCCTCTCCCACGGGGAGAGGGACTTTGAAAGGAAACCGTCACGGCTTGACATAACTTTCTCAGTTTCTTTACATCCCTCTCTTTAGGGGAAAGGAACGTTGAAAGAGAGTTGTCACGGTCTAGCCAAGCATTATCCCCTTCTCCGGCCCCCCTCTCCCCATAGGAGAGGGGCTGGGGGTGAGGGCCAACCTTTTCCATCACAAATCCCTATCCGGTTCTCGCTATGTTGCTCACTCCCCTTTTATTAATTCCGTTAATTGGTGCGGTGGCCATTGGCTGCTGGCCGGGGCTATCGAGTCAGCGGTCGCGCCAGGGTGCCCTGATGGTATCGGGGGCGGCGCTGCTGTGGACGCTGTGGCTGTTCACCCAGTTTGACCTTTCCTTTGGCGGCTTCCAGTTCCGCGAGTTTGTACCCTGGCTGCCGTTCCTGGGCCTGAACTACGAACTCAGCCTAGACGGCCTCTCGCTGCTGATGGTGGCTCTAAACAGCCTGATCACCTGGATTGCCATCTGGAGCAGTTCTCCCGAAACCGAGCGGCCTCGGCTGTTCTATAGCCTATTGCTGTTGGTGAGCAGCGGTGTAGCCGGGGCGTTTTTGGCGGATAACCTGCTGCTATTCTTCCTGCTCTACGAAATTGAGTTGGTGCCCCTGTACCTGCTGATTGCTATCTGGGGCGGGGGCCAAAAGACCTATGCCGCCACCAAGTTTCTGCTCTATACCGCCCTCTCTGGGGCACTGATGCTGGCGGGCTTTTTGGGGGTGGTGTGGCTCAGCGGGGCCGAGAACTTCACCTACCAAGCGGTGATGGGCCACGGCTTACCGATGACTTGGCAGATTATCTTGCTGGGGCTGTTGCTGGTGGCCTTTGGCATCAAAATTCCCCTGGTGCCCTTCCACACCTGGCTACCGGATACCTATGTCTCCGCCAGTACCCCGGTGGCCATGATGCTGGGGGGTGTACTGGCCAAGCTGGGCACCTACGGCCTATTTCGCTTTGGCCTGGGCCTGTTCCCCGATGCCTGGGCGCAACTCTCTCCGTACCTGGCGGTGTGGGCGGCGGTGAGCCTGATGTATGGTGCAGTCACGGCCATCGCCCAAAAGGACATTAAGCGCATGGTGGCCTACAGTTCTATCGGCCACATGGGCTACGTGCTGCTGGGCGGCGCAGCAATGACGGATTTGGCCCTCACCGGAGCCGTCAGCCAAATGGTCTCCCACGGGTTGATTTTGGCGATTCTATTCCACCTAGTGGGGGTGATTGAAACCAAGGTGGGCACCCGCGAACTGGATGTCCTCAACGGCCTGATGAACCCCGTGCGCGGCCTGCCCATGATCAGCGCTCTGCTGGTGCTGGGCGGCATGGCCAGCGCTGGCATCCCCGGCCTAGTGGGCTTTGTGACGGAATTTCTGGTGTTCCAGGGCAGCTATGCGGTCTACCCCATCCAAACCCTGCTGGGCGTGGTGGGCACTGGGTTAACGGCGGTGTACTTCGTGATTTTGCTGAACCGCACCTGCTTCGGCAAGCTGGATAACGCCATCGCCTACTTCCCCAAGGTGACGTTTTCGGAAAAGCTCCCGGCCTACGTCCTGGCTGGCCTCATTCTCTTCCTCGGCATTCAACCCAACTGGCTGGTGAAATGGGGCGAACCCACCGCCACCGCTATGGTCGCCAACCTGCCCATGGCCCTAGAAGAGGTCGTCGCCGATGAGGTGATCGAGCAACTACCGGCAGAGGTTGTCCCAGATGAGGTGATCTCCTTCCCCGTCGCCACCCTCCTGCCCTAACCTCCTAGTCCGGCCCCCCTCTCCCCATGGGGCTGGGGCTGGGGGTGAGGGCTAACCTAATGTGCCCGACGGATGGTTACAGGAGATCCCAAAGCTGGGGAGGAACGAGGTGATGGGGGCCATCGCGCAACTCAGACAGGGATCGCCAAACCGCCGGGAAGGGTTCATCGCCCTCCATGCCCTCCAAAACATCCCGCTGATAAAGCGACTCATCCACAAACCGCCCGCTGTAGACAAACATGATTTCGTGAGCCGTTTCGCCATGGAACTCAAAGATGTTTTCAACCACCCCCAGCAGGGCAATGTCGGTAATTTCGGCTCCCAATTCCTCGCGAATTTCCCGCACCGCCGCCGCCGCGCTGGTCTCCCCCAGGTCAATGCCGCCCCCAAGGGGTCTTGCATAGCCAAACTGTCGCACAGGCTCGTAGCCTTCATACACCAGCAATTCATCCCCCCGCCGCAACACACAAATTGCCGTTGGCCGAATCCGCTTTTTGCCCATGGATGACATCCCCCATCGAACGACGTTGTCCCACCGTTTAAATGATGCGCAATGCCTATCCTACGGTACTTATCTTCGGCCTAATGCACCCTATGCACTAATGCACCCTGCGCACCTGAATCATTTGTCTATGCTTCCTTCTGCCCCCGTCTACCTTACTCTGGAAAACTATGATTGACACACTTTTAGTTTTAGGATCGACCCTAATCAGTGGATGGTTCGCTGGACGAGTAGAACCACCCACAGTCTTACCGACCGCTCCAGCCCTTGCCCATAATTTACCTGGAAACGCTGTTGGGTCAACCCTAATGGGTACCGTTATCGGCTATGGGGAAGGCGATGAAAACGAATGGCTGATCCAAACTGCGACTGGGGTAGTCGTGGCTGATGCTGGCCCTCGCTGGTTTCAATCGATTGACATACCCCGAGGAGAAGCCATCACCCTGACCGGTCGCTGGGATGAGGGGGAATTTGATGTCATCACCATTATCCGCGCCGACGGCACCCAAATCTTCATCGACCCTGACTCCTAAGCATCCATCTCCTAGCCCCTATCCCAAAAAACACCATGCCCACCCTCACTGAAACCCCAACCCTCATTCCCCCCTCCACCCATCCCCACGCCGATGTGATCCATCGTCTGGAAGCGGGTGGATCGATGCTGCCGGATACGCCGGAAAATTTGATGCAAATTATCGGCATCTACAAAGCCTATGCAGTGCCGATGGATTTCTACTGGCGAGATTTGCTCTACATTGCTGAGCGGGTGTTTTTGAATCCCATTCCAGCCTTTAAATATTTCCTGCCCCAGGACTATTTAGACCTCCACAATCACTACGCTGGCGATACGGCTGATCTACGGATTTGGCGAGGGGAAGCCACCGCCCACCCCGAACTCCTGGAGTTTATGGAACAGGGCGAACTAAAGCGCAAGCTGCCCAAATTGTTCCATCATCTCTGGCACGACCGAGTGAACATGGAATTTGCCGAAGCCTGTATGACAGCGATGCTGTGGCACCAGGATATGGGCGGGCGGTTTAACGATTACCTCTATACCGACGAATACAAAGCCGCCTGTGATCGGGCCATCAAAGCCTACTTCAAGGGCAATCCGGTGATGCTGGGGCTGCACAAGCTGTTCCCAGAGATGTTCTACGAAAAGTGTCGGGAACTGTCCTACTACTCCAACCTGGGCCTGTTCTGGGAAGTGATGGCCCCGGTGTTTTTTGAAATGTCAGATATCTACGACGAAGGCGGTTTTAAGGGCGTACCCGATGCCATGAATTTCCTAGTGAACGGCATTTTTGCGGTGGCAGGTCGGCCCATTTACCACCATGTTTACATTGGCGATGAGTGTTTTGAGCTAATCCCCAAATCCTGCGGCTTTACCTGGCTCTATGAAGCCGCTCTACCCTACGTGGAGGCCGTTTTCTACCGCACCGCTCCTTTCCGGGGCACCAAATCCTACAATGCCCAGGCGGGTCAGGTGCCCGAAGACCAAAACGATTTTCACTACGGGATTCTGTATGCCGATGTGTTTCCGGTGGGCAGTGCAGGCATTCCTCCCACGCTGCTGATGCAGGATATGCTGCACTTTTTGCCGCAGTACTTGCTGGACTATTACCATCAACACTGTCGCGGCGAAGACGACATGCTGATCCAGCTCGGCATCACCTTTCAGCGGTCGATGTATAACGTCACTTCGGCGGTGATTCAAGCCCTGCGGACAGCCCTGCTCTATCCCCTAGATGACCCCAACCCCCGCCACCTCGCCGCCAACCGCAAATTCTTCGAGGCCCAAATGGATCGCTTCCTGCGCCCCGAAGCCCGCCTGCGCGACATCCAGCGCCAGGACTATCGCTAGTTGCCCAGATCCCAGGGTTCTTGAATAACCCTAGGATCTTAACCTCATCCACCCTTCACCCATCCACCCCCATGCCTACCATCGTCGATATTGCTGTGAATAACGAAGGCTTCTCTACCCTGGTGGCCGCTGTCCAGGCGGCGGGTTTGGTGGAAGCCCTGCAAAGCCCTGGCCCCTTCACCGTGTTTGCGCCCAACGATGCCGCCTTTGCCAAGCTGCCCCCCGGCACGGTGCAAACCCTGGTGCAAAATCCGCCCCAGTTGGGCCGCATCCTCAAGTTCCACGTTGTTGCTGGCAAGTACACCAAGGACGAATTGATCAAGCTGGGTACGGTTGAATCCCTGGAGGGCGCACCCATTCCCATCGACGGCACCGAGGGCTTTGAGGTGAAAAACGCCACCGTCCTCACCGCCGACATCGAAGCCGACAACGGCATCATCCATGTGCTGGACAACGTGATTTTGATGGGGTAGCAGGCTCATACAAACTCACGGTTGCTTACCCCCGATTCAAACACTGATCCTGCTCGGGCTGAGCGTGTCGAAGCCTCAATTCGTTTAGGGATCTGCTGAGAAATAAGTCCCCCATTTAAGCCGGATTTATTGTGATGGCCCACTTTGGCAGATCCTCTAATGGG
>JALQST010000262.1 GCA_023264315.1 Nodosilinea sp. BSH.14 | reverse complement strand
CGCCCTAGATGCCGCCATGCCGAAGGCGGTGCCCTGGTACCTGCATCGGGGGGAAGGGGCGATTTTTGCCTGGATCTGGTTTGACCACCTGCCCATCACCGACCAAGATCTCTACCAGCACCTGAAGCAGGAGGGCGTGATTGTGGTGCCCGGAAATCCCTTCTTCCCCGGTCTGCGGGAGGATTGGCCCCATACCCATCAATGCCTGCGGATTAGCCTTACGGCCAGCGCCACCGATCTCACAACGGCGGTTGAACGCCTAGCCCGAGTGGTGGAGGATCTGTATGCCCAGGCGGCCCCCGTCCTGCCCACTACCATGACCCCGGTCTAACCCCACCATGGCAGATTCCACCTGGATTGAAATTGGCCACATTGTGGCCCCCCAGGGGGTGCGCGGGGAATTGCGCGTCTACCCCAGCAGCGACTTTCCCGAACGGTTCCTCGAACCGGGGACACGCTGGATCCAAAGGCCCCAGCAGCCCGAACCCCAGCCCATGGCCCTCGTGCGAGGCCGCACCCTCGAAGGCAAGGGGCTGTACGTGGTGAAACTGGACGGCATTGACGACCGCACCCAAGCCGAAGCCCTGCGCGGCTGCGCCCTGCTGGTGCCCGCCGAGGATCGGCCCACCCTTGAGCCCGACGACTTCTACGCCGCCGATCTGATGGGCCTGCGGGTCATTCTCCAAGCCACCGGCACCGAAATCGGCCTCGTCACCGACCTCTATGAAGCCGGGAATGACCTACTGGAAGTAACCCTCCATGACGCCCCCACGACATTCCCTAGCCTTCCCCAGGAAGATCGCCAGGACGCCAGTGCAGCCGATGCCGCTCCTGGGGCTAAAGGGATAGCTCGCTCGAAAAAACGCAAACCGCGTAAGGTGCTGGTGCCCTTCGTGGTCGCCATTGTGCCCGAGGTCAACCTGGCGGAGGGCTGTCTGTACCTCACGCCCCCCGCTGGTTTGCTGGATCCCTAGGTGCACAATGTCCAAAGTCCGACCGACCAAGTCCGACGGGCACAGATTGCGTCTCTAACCCGCTTCAATACTCGACTATCACGGGGGTGTGATCACTGGGCTTTTCGAGGCGGCGGGGTTCAAGGTCGATGGTGCAGGCGGTGGCCCGCTCGTACAGCGGAGCCGACAGGTAGTGGTGGTCAATGCGCCAACCCAGGTTGCGGCGGAAGGAGCCCGAGCGATAGTCCCACCAGCTAAAGTGCCCCCCCTCGTCCGTAAACTTGCGGAAGGCATCCGCCAAGCCCACGGAAAGGACATCCCGCAGGGCATCCCGCTCCACCGGGGAGGCCATGATATGGGTTGCTTTGCCCTCTGGGTTGTAGATATCTCGGTCTTCCAGGGCGATATTGAAATCACCGCAGACGTTGAGGTTGGGATAGACCCCCAGCAACGCCGAGAGGTACTCCTTCAGGCAGGCTAGCCACTTGAGTTTGTACTCGTACTTGTCGCTGCCGATGGAACTGCCGTTGGGCACATAGAGGTTGACCACGTAGGTATCCCCACACTGGCCCGCAATCACCCGCTTTTGGTCGTCTAAGTTCCCCACCCGGTCGTCTCCGAGGACGGGGGCAAAGCCTCGCTGCACGTTCGTCATTGGCGAGCGGCTGATCAGCGCCACCCCGTTGTAGGACTTTTGGCCATAGATATAACAGTGGTAGCCCAACGCCTCAAAGGCGGCGGCGGGAAAGTCTTCATCCACCACCTTGGTTTCTTGTAAGCACAGCACATCCACCGGGTTTGCCTGGAGCCACTGCACGGCATGGTCAAGACGGGATCGAATGGAATTGACGTTCCAAGTGGCAACTTTCATGGCAGTTCGGGCGCAAAATCACAGGTTTCTAGCTTAAGGGCTGGCTGGCCCCAGGGGAAGGGCGAACCCGATCCCTAGGCTAGCCACGGCCCTGCCAGTAACCCGAGGGCCGCTCCGCCAGCCACCAACTGCCAGGTAGGGCAACGAAGGCGCACGAGGGCAAAGAGGGCCACCCCCGCGAGGCCAGCGGCAAACAGGGTGCGGGGCAGGGTGGGCTGAAGGATGGTGGCCTGGGCGAGGGGAATGACGGCGGCGGCAATGGCCCCGAGGACGGCGGGCAGCACCCCCTTTAAACTGCGTTTGACCCAGGGCTGCTGCCGCAGTTGGCGCAGCAAGGGGGAGGCAAACATGATGAACCCAAAGGACGGCGCAAAAATGGCCACCGTGGCCACCAGGGCACCCAAGGCCCCCGCCACCTTGTAGCCCACAAAGGCAGCGGTAATCACCACCGGGCCGGGGGTGAGTTCGCCGAGGGCCACGCCATCGATGAATTGGTTGCGGGTCATCCAGCCAAAGTCGTCTACCACGGCGGTTTCTAGCAGGGGAATGATGACCAATCCGCCACCGAAAATAAAGGCTCCGGTTTTTAGAAAAAACGTGGTCAGGGGCAAGGCGTAGGTTTGGATGCGATCCAAGCCCCAAAAGCTCGAGACCGCCAGCGGTGCCCCCGGCAGGGTGGCTAGGCGCGACAGCCACGGCCCCATCAGGGCCACCCCCGCCGCCAGCCCTCGCTGATCCGGAGGGAGGTTGGGGCGGTAGAGGATCAGCCCCGCCACCCCGGCCAGGGCAAACAGCAACAGCACATTCACCCCCAGCCGCCAGGACAACAACAGGCTAGCCAGGGCAATGGCCACCCCGGCCCGGTCGGTAATCGCCTTTTTGCTGAGCTTCCAGCAAAACCCGGCAATGATGGCGATCACCACGGGGGAGATACCCAAAAACAGCGCCTCGATTTGGGGCACCCCCTGGAAGCGGAAGTAGGCCCAGGACAACCCCAGCATGATCAAAAACGCCGGAGCGATGAAGCTCAGCCCCGCCACCAGGGCTCCCCACTGCCCCGCCCGCAGATAGCCCGTGTACATCCCCATTTGGGTGGAGGCTGGCCCCGGCAGCATTTCGCAAATGGCCACCCCCTCGAGGTACTGATCTTCGCTGAACCAGCCCCGCCGTGCTACCGCCTCCTCGTGGATCATCGCGATGTGAGCCTGGGGGCCACCGAAGCCAGTTAAACCGAGTTTGACAAAGAGTTGGGCCAGTTCCCACAGCCGCCCGGAAAGGCTGGTCGGGGAATCAACGGCGGAATCCATCGAGGGGGGCGGAGGAGCCATGGGGCGATCTAGGGCAATGGGGATTGGCGTCGGTCTGATCATACTGGAACGATCTCGCCTCCGGGATGTCGCCTAAACGACATTGCCCTAGGGTCAGGCGGTGCGTCATCCCCCAGGAGAACTCAACTCACCGTGTTTTGTCCTGCGGTGTATCCCAACCTAGGGGCTTCAGCCCCCAGTGCTACCGGGAGAGTGACCGCAGCCGCTACCCTAGATCCAAGAATTGTCTGCTAGCCTGCCATGTCATCGCCCCTGTCATCACCGACGTCGTCCCCCGCTACACCGGGCCTTGACCCGACGACCACCGCTGCCACAGCAAAAACGGTTTACCACGATAGCCCCCTTGATCGGCTATGCATCTGGCTGTTCAGCCGCAAGATCGCCAACGCCCTCGGCCAGAAACACCAGGGATCAGGCTATGACGGCTTTGTGACCCTGTCTCGGCAAATGATGCAGGGGCGCAATGCCGCCGAACAGCAGGCGTTGGTGGCGGTGGTGCTGCGTTCCTTGGTGCCCGCCCCGGTGCTGTGGCTGATCCGCACCCTGTTTTCTCCCACCCGGCTAGTGTGCGAGCTGAACGCCTGGTTTGCCACCCAGTTGTTTGAGTGGTTGGTTGGCCCCTGCGAAGTGACCGAGGTGGAAATCATCGCCGAGGACGGTACCCGGCGGCGACAGCGCAGTGGCGTCCACATTAAAAAGTGTCGCTACCTAGAGGACAGCCAGTGTGTGGGCCTGTGCGTCAATCTGTGCAAGCAGCCCACCCAGCGGTTCTTTACCGAGGATTTCGGCATTCCTTTGACGATGACACCGAATTTTGAGGACTTTAGCTGCGAGATGGTGTTTGGCCAAGCGCCCCCGCCCCTGGAAACCGAGGACGCCTACCAGCAGCCCTGCCTGGTGCAGCGGTGCGAACTGGCCCCGCCGGAACCGCGCCCCTGCCCTAAGGTGCGGGTTTGAGCTTGGCGATGGCCTCCAGGAGGTCGTTGTGGATGGCGGCGTTGGCGGCGACGACCAAACCCGGTCGCTGGTAGGGTTCACAGGCATGGAGGGGCGGCGGCGGATCCCCCATCAGCGTGGTGACGATGTGCCCCATTTCCTGGGCCATAAAGGCGAGGGCGGCTCCGTCGATAAACTGGCTCCGGGCCAGCACCGCTCCGGCCAAATCGCCGCTGAGCAGCCCGTTAAAGTTGGGGATGGGTTGAGTTTTGGAATAATCCGTCTTGGTGTGGAAGACCCGGTAGCGGTCGCTGAGGTGGGGTACCAAATTGCCCATTTGCCAGCCTAGGCAAATGGCGGGGGTGGGGTCGTCCACAGTAATCCGCTGGCAGTCCTCCAGGCTATCGGCAAGGTGGCCTTTGAAGGTGCCTTCCCCGCGCAGGGCGTAGTAGTAGCGGCCGCGTCCGGGGGTGATGGCGATGGCGGCCTCGTACTCGTCGGCGTTGAGAATCCCCAGAATTATCTGATAGTTGGAATGGCCATCCAGGTAAAACTGGGTGCCGTCGATGGGGTCGAGGGTGATCAAATAGTCCCCCGGTTCTCCCAGGTCAATGGCCCGAAAATACTTGGTGTTGTAGGTTTGCTCGTACTCCTCGCCAAAGAAGCGCACCTGGGGAAACAGCCCCAACAGCACCACCTCCATCATGGTTTGGATGGACAAATCCGCATCGCTGAGGGCCGAGGCAAAGAAGTTATCCCCCTTATCGGCCTTGTCGGGCTGGGCCTGAATGTGGGCCTGAATCTGCTGGGCATAGGCCCCCGCTGTTTTGAGGTAGGGCAGCAGCGTCGTGAGAATTTGC
>JALQST010000261.1 GCA_023264315.1 Nodosilinea sp. BSH.14 | reverse complement strand
CCTTACCTTCATGCTCGAGGGGCTAGAACTGGAAATCCCTCCCAATAGCAGCTGATTCTTTAAAATGAGAATTGCTGGCCTGGATGACTCGCGATGCCGCCAATGCCGCAGCGGCCCCGGGGGCCTATCAGCCACCTTCGGGGCCCTGCCTCCTGCCCACAGCCACCGCACCGGAGACTCCGTGCTCCCCGTCCCTGGAGGAATTGGCCTTGATTGATCAACGGCTGGCCGCTAGCACACTGACGGTGGCCCAAGTTGAGGTTGCCCGCTATGACCAGTCCGTCACGTGGATATCGCTGACGGAAGCCTTCGCTCTGCGGGGCTGGCTCTAGGGGCAGCGACATCCACGCCTCAGGCCATTTCGTTGATGCCGAACAGAATGGGGATCAGCATGTATCCTAGTCTGCATTCTGACGGGTGCGCTCTGGGTGGCTATGGTTCTGATCCCCAAGGGCGCTACCCTAGTGAAACGAATTGAGCCTAGCGCTGCGGAGGAACGGCTATGTGTGGCATTGTCGGATATATCGGAACCCAGGCCGCGACCACCATTTTGATGGAGGGGCTACGGAAGCTGGAATATCGGGGCTACGATTCGGCGGGCATTGCCACGGTGTTTGAGGGCGAGCTGCACTGTGTGCGGGCCAAGGGCAAGCTGCAAAATCTGCAAGATAAAATT
Organism: Nodosilinea sp. BSH.14; assembly: GCA_023264315.1. Taxonomy (GTDB): domain Bacteria; phylum Cyanobacteriota; class Cyanobacteriia; order Phormidesmidales; family Phormidesmidaceae; genus Nodosilinea. The sequence continues at coordinate 4,272 of JALQST010000261.1, read as the reverse complement.
GACGGCCTGGAGAACCCAGCCCGACTCGGCATTGGCCATACCCGCTGGGCCACCCACGGCAAACCCGAAGAATACAACGCCCACCCCCACCGCGACACCGAGGGCCGCATCGCCGTGGTGCAAAACGGCATCGTGGAAAACTACCGCGAACTGCGGGAAGCGCTCAAGGCCGACGGCCACAAGTTTGTGTCGGACACCGATACCGAAGTCGTCCCCCACTTGATTTCCTCCCACTTGGCGAAGATCGGCAAAACCGGGGATTTCCAGGGCCGATCCCCTCTACTGGAAGCGGTGCGGCTGGCCTGTCATGAATTGCAGGGGGCTTTTGCCCTGGCGATTGTGTCGGCGGATTTCCCCGATGAAATGGTCGTTGTCCGTCAACAAGCACCCCTGGTGATCGGCTTTGGCCAAGGGGAATTTTTCTGCGCCAGCGATACCCCCGCCATCGTGCCCTACACCCGCGCCGTGCTGCCCCTAGAAAATGGCGAACTGGCTAGCCTCTCGCCCCTGGGGGTGGCGGTCTACAACTTCGCGGGAGACCGCCAGCGCAAGCACCCCATCACCCTGAACTGGAACCCGATCATGGTGGAAAAGCAGGGTTTCAAGCACTTCATGCTGAAGGAAATCTACGAGCAGCCCGGAGTGGTACGCACCTGCTTGGAAACCTACATCGACAACGGGGCCAATGCCGATTCGGGCCGAGCCCCGGTGCAGTTGGGCATTGGCGATGAGGTGCTGGATGGACTGGATCATGTGCAGATTGTCGCCTGTGGCACCAGTTGGCACGCCGCCCTAGTCGGTAAGTACCTGATCGAACAACTGGCGGAACTGCCCGTTATGGTGCAGTATGCCTCGGAATTTCGCTACTCCCCCACGCCACTAATTCCCAACACCCTCACCATCGGCGTCACCCAATCCGGCGAAACCGCCGATACCCTGGCCGCGCTGGAAATGGAGCAGGAACGCCGCCGTGCCCAGGCCGATCCCCGCTTTGCGCCGCGCATGGTAGGCATCACCAACCGTCCCGAAAGCTCCCTCTCCCGCCTGGTGCCCCACATCATCGACACCCACGCCGGAATTGAAATCGGCGTCGCCGCTACCAAAACCTTCACCGCCCAGGTAATGGCCTTCTACTTCCTGGCCCTCGATTTGGCCTACCGTCGCCAAACCCTCTCCCCCCAGCGGATTGAAGAAATTATTGGTCAACTGCACCAGCTTCCGGCCTACATCGAGCAAGTCCTAGAAAGCCAGGAGCGCTACATTGAAGAACTGGCCCACGACTTCAATGACACCCAAGACTTCATCTACCTGGGCCGGGGCATCAACTTCCCCATCGCCCTGGAAGGTGCCCTGAAGCTGAAGGAAATTAGCTACATCCACGCCGAGGGCTACCCGGCTGGGGAAATGAAGCACGGCCCCATTGCCCTGCTGGATGCCAAGGTGCCCGTGGTGGCCATCGCCATGCCGGGAAGCGTCTACGACAAGGTGCTCTCCAACGCCCAGGAAGCCAAGGCCCGCGATGCCCAACTGATCGGGGTGGTGCCCACGGGCGATACCGATGCCGCCGAAACCTTCGACAAACTGCTGCCCGTGCCCCCGATGGATGAACTGCTGTCGCCCATCGTGGCGGTGATTCCGCTGCAACTGCTGGCCTACCACATCGCGGCCCGTCGCGGTTTGGATGTGGATCAACCCCGTAACCTGGCCAAGAGCGTGACGGTGGAATAGGGCGACATTTCCCCAAAAAACGGTGGATTATCAAGGAATCGGGGTTCTAGTGCAGTGTCAAGACTAAGCATTAGGGCTTCGACAGGCTCAGCCCGAACGTGTCGTTTACGGTCGTCCTGAGCTGTGAGCTATGCGCTATGCGCTTGTCGAATAGTCGAACCGTCGAAGGGCGTTGCAGATATCTGCAACCCTAAAATTTAAAATTGAACCCTGACAACCCCCTAGTTGAATGCGGCTCCTCAGGATAAGGAAGCCTTAAAACCCTTTTCGTGGAGCCCTGCGTTTGGGTGGAGCGGCCTGATTTGCCCTTGCATTAACGCTGGATTAAGGACGGATAGCCGTAGCATAGTGGTGTACCCCTCTTCGGCCTAGGCCACCGGGTTGGCATTCCTTCACTCCGTTCTACCGCTATGTCCCTAGCCCATCTCCAAGCGCAGTTAGACCGCTACTACCAGCAGGTGAAGCGGGGCATTCTGTCGCGGCAGCATCCTGTCAGTGGCCTCATGCCTGCCAGTACGGCGGTAAACAGCCACGGCAACTACACGGATGCCTGGGTGCGGGACAATGTCTACAGCATTTTGGCGGTGTGGGGCTTGGCCCTGGCCTATCGGCAACTGGATGACGAACAGGGCCGCACGGTGGAGCTCGAGCAGAGCGTCATCAAACTCATGCGGGGGCTGCTGGTGGCGATGCTGCGGCAGGCCCCCAAGGTGGAGCGGTTTAAGGAGCGGCAAGACCACCTCGAAGCCCTCCATGCCAAGTACGATACCGCCACGGGCAATACCGTGGTGGGCGATGACGAGTGGGGCCATTTGCAGATTGATGCCACCTCGGTCTTTTTGCTGATGCTGGCCCAAATGACGGCCTCCGGGTTGCAGATCGTCTACACCCTAGACGAAGTGAACTTTGTGCAAAATCTGGTCTACTACATTGGCCGCGCCTACCGCACCCCCGACTACGGCATTTGGGAGCGGGGCAACAAAATCAACCACGGCAAGCCGGAACTCAACGCCAGTTCCGTAGGGATGGCCAAGGCGGCGCTGGAGGCGATGCGCGGCATCAACCTGTTTGGGATGCGCGGCGGTCAGGCGTCGATTATCCATGTCCTCACCGACGAAATTGCCCGGGCGCGGATCACGCTGGAATCCCTGCTGCCGAGGGAATCGGGCTCCAAGGAAGTAGACGCCGCCCTGCTGAGCGTGATTGGCTTTCCGGCCTTTGCGGTGGAGGATGGGGATCTGGTTCGCAAAACGCGCCAAAAGATCATCGATAAGCTGCAAGGCAACTACGGCTGCAAGCGTTTTTTGCGGGACGGCCATCAAACCGTGATCGAAGACACCACTCGCCTCCACTACGAACCGGAGGAATTGCGCCAGTTTGAGCACATCGAATGCGAGTGGCCGCTGTTTTTTACCTACCTGTGGCTGGATAGCCTGTTTGCGGGGGATCAGGAGCACATTGCCTTCTACCAAGAACGCTTGACGGCGTTAGAAGTCCAGCGCGACGGGGTGGGCCTGTTGCCGGAACTGTACTACGTGCCCGAAGACAAGCTAGACCTGGAGCGGGAAAACCCCGGTAGCCAAACCCGCGAACCCAACGACAACCTGCCCCTGGTGTGGGCGCAGAGCCTCTATCTGCTGGGCCAACTGGTGCGGGATGGGCTGCTGAAACCGGGGGATCTCGATCCCCTAGGGCGGCATTTGAAGGTGGGCGAGCAGCGTTATCCCCTGGTGCAAATTGCCCTGCTGGCCGAGGATAAGACCCTCCAGGCGGAACTGAGCACCTGCGGCCTATCCACCCAAACCCTAGAGGAAATCGACCCTGTCCAAGTGTTCCCCGCTTCGGAACTATCGGCCATCTACGCGGAAATTGGCAAAAACGAGACCCTGGGCATTAGCGGGCGTCCGGTGCGGCGGTTGCGGAGTTTAACCACTTCCCGTGTGTTTCGCATCCAGGGGCAGCCAGCGGTGTTTCTGCCGTCGTTTTTGGATCAGCAGCGGTTTTACCTCACTCTCGACTACCACTTTTTGGTGGCCCAAATCCGCAGCGAACTGGCCTACATCTACGACCACTGGCGCGAACCCGGTCGCCCCACGGTGACGTTGCTGCTCACCCACGCCATGTTCCAACTGGGGCACAAGCCCATCCACCAATCGCCCCTGTTGGCCCTGATGAAGGAACTCAGCACCGGACGCTGTGATCATGTGCCCGTGCGTCTTGGCCCCCTGCACCAGTTGATGATGACTGCCAGCCAAGAGCGGGTGGATAACGTCAACAACTACCAGCTAGGCCGCGGATCCGTGGGCTACAATCCCCTCTGGACAGGCTATCTGGGCTTTGAGCCGGGACGGGATGATCCCCTCTCTCTGCTGGAGGAATTTGACCTAGAGCAGGAAACGAACCTGGAGCGCCTGCTAACCCAACTGCGGGAATCCAACAACGTCTACGAACAGGTGGAACTGCTCAGCACCCTCAAACACCTGAAGGGCATGGGGTTTGATACGGGGCTAGGTGGCCCCAATCGTCCCGTTACGGTGAAAAACC
>JALQST010000260.1 GCA_023264315.1 Nodosilinea sp. BSH.14 | reverse complement strand
GTTGACTTTCTCCAGAGCCTTTGTCAAAAGGCTTTTACGGAGATCTGGCTAGTGTATTTTAGATGACTAACAGCTTATTTCCATTGGTAACAGCATAGTCAGGCTGAAAGAGCCAGACTCTTTTCCAATTAATACAAAAATACCAATGAGTGCATCACCTCCACCACCAAAACGGCTGCTTAGCCCCGGCGCAGGATGCGATCCGACCGAATGCACCCAGGATCTACTAACTTAGTGGTGTAGGCCATCATTGCAGGCTTGGTTTCAACGTTCAAATTTCTCAGTTACCCCATGCTCGATACCGTAGACCTCAAGCGCGACCTCGACCAGCTCACCCACCGCCTGGGTAAAACCCAGGACTATCTTTGACATCCCTGCCCTAGAAGCGAAAATCCAAGACCTAGAGCAAATTGCCGCCCAGCCCGACTTTTGGGATGACCAAACCAAGGCCCAAGCTACCCTTCAGGAATTGAGCGACTATAAGGCAAATTTGGCCCAGCTCACCCAATGGCAGGCCAGCCTAGAGGATGCCGCCGCCATCCTAGAACTGTTGCAGGTAGAGAGCGACGAAGCCCTGCTCCGGGAGGCTTGCGACAATGTGACCAAACTTGGCCACGAGCTAGACCAGTGGGAGCTTCAGCAGCTTTTGGCTGGCCCCTACGACAAAAAGGGGGCCGTGCTCACCATCAACGCCGGGGCAGGCGGCACCGATGCCCAGGATTGGGCGGAAATGCTGCTGCGGATGTATACCCGCTGGGCCGAGCGGCAGGGCTATGGCGTGCATTTGGTGGAAATGTCGGAGGGGGAAGAGGCGGGGTTGAAGTCCGTCACCCTGGAGATTACCGGGCGCTATGCCTTTGGCTACCTGAAATCGGAGAAGGGCACCCATCGGCTGGTGAGGATTTCGCCCTTTAACGCCAACGGCAAGCGCCAAACCAGCTTTGCCGGGGTGGAGGTGATGCCGATTTTGGATCAAACCGTGACCCTAGACATCCCCGAAAAGGATCTGGAGATCACCACATCCCGCTCCGGCGGCGCCGGCGGCCAGAACGTCAACAAGGTGGAGACCGCCGTGCGCATCCTGCACATCCCCACCGGCATCGCCGTGCGCTGCACCCAGGAGCGATCCCAACTGCAAAACCGCGAAAAAGCCATGGCGATCCTCATGGCCAAGCTGCTGATTATTGCCCAGGAACAACACGCCCAGGCCATTGCCGAAATTCGCGGCGACATGGTGGAAGCGGCCTGGGGCACCCAAATTCGCAACTATGTGTTTCACCCCTACCAACTGGTGAAAGATTTACGAACGGGGATCGAAACCACCGCCATTACCGACGTGATGGATGGCGAACTGGAGGCGTTCATCCAAGCCTACCTGCGCCAGGAGAACCAAATTCTGCAAGACCCCACGGTTTAACCTGAGGTGGTCGATAGGGGGCTAGTCTGCCTCATTCTCGTTGGCGTTGACCTTGGGCACAAAGCCGGGTTTGTCTTTGTTTTCCCAGCCGGGGGGGCGCTTGGAGTTGTACCAGGCAATGGAACCAATGCTGATTGCGGCAATGAAGCCCACCACATAGACCAGCACAAAGGAGGAGGGAAGACCGCTACCGGCCACAGCGAGGGTAAACATCATGGAAACGGGCACTCCAAAACAACGGGCGAGTATCCCAAATTATAGATGACCACCGCCCTAGCCCGCCTTGGGGGAAAGGGCAGCCTTGGGGTAGGCAATGCGCTTGTGGTTATACTGCTGCCACACCTGCACGAAAATATCGGCAATCACGGTCATGTGTTCGCGGGTGAGGCCCGATTCCACCAGTTGGTTTTCCTTCCAGCGGGTGCGCAGAATGCGGTTTACCATGGCCAGGGCTTCCTCGGGGGTGGCATCGGTGAGGGATCGCAGGGCCGCTTCGCAGGAATCCGCCAGCATCACAATGCCCGTTTCCGGCGACTGAGGAATGGGGCCATCGTAGCGAAAGTCGGCTTCCTGGACGGTGATGGCGGGATCCTGCTGGGCCATTTCCTGGGCTTGGTGGTGAAAATAGCTGATCAGCATGGTGCCCTGGTGCTCGGGGATAAAGGCTTGGAGCGCCTTGGGTAGACGGCACTTGCGGGCCATCACCAGCCCCTCGCTGACGTGGCGCTTGATGATGGTGGCGCTGAGCCAGGGGTCGTTCAGTTGGTCGTGTTTGTTGGGGCCACCCATCTGGTTTTCGATGAAGCCTAGGGGATCGTGCATTTTGCCGATGTCGTGGTAGAGGGTGCCCGCCCGCACCAGTTCCACGTTGCAGCCCAGGGCGCGGGCGGCGGCCTCCGCCAAACTGGCCACAAAGACGGTGTGCTGGAAGGTGCCCGGAGCCTCGGAGGCCAGCCGCTTCAGCAGGGGGCGGTTGGGGTTCGAGAGTTCGGCGAGACGAATCGGGGTAATCAGGTCGAAGGCGTGTTCTAGGTAGGGACTGAGGCCCAGGGCAGCAATGCTGGAAATCACGCCATAGATGCCCTGCATGGCGGCTCCGGCTAGAATCCCCGACCAGGCCGACACCAGCGACACCGGGTTGACTATCACCGTGAGCAGCAGGTACACCACGCCCTGGGTGAGGCCCACACCGCCCCCCAGCAGGGCCAGTTCCTCGCGGGAACGCATCCGCCCCGCCAGCAGGCTACACACCAAGGCCCCGGTGGCCCCCGCTATCCAAGACACGCCGCTGACGGCGGATCCCATGGGCAGCAGCAGGGCCAGCAAGCCCACGAGCGTCCCCCCTAGCACAGGCCCATAGACATTCCCAGCCAACAGCCCAATGGCTGGCAACCCGTAGGCAGCGGCTCCCACGGTTTTGAGCAGCCCCGTACTCACCACCATGGCCAAGAGCAGGATGTAGTCTTGCTGGCGCAGATGGTGGGAACTGCTGCGTTCAATCACCAGGAAAATGCCAATGCCGCCCCCCACGAGTCCTCCAAACAGGGCTAACCCCCAGGCATTAAACCGTCGCTGGCTGAGGCTGAAATGATCGAGCAGCACAAATTGCCCCTGGGTAATACTCTCCCCCGCCGAGATAATCCGATCTCCCTGGCGAATGTCTACCATCACAGGCTTCACGGCTTCGGCGGCCATGTCGGCCTTGAGGCGAGTTTGATCCGGATCTTCTACCAGATTGGGCTGAAGGCTTCCTTGCAGCAGTTGGCTGGCGATGTCCTCCCCGGGAGGGGGAACGGTGCCCCGCAGTTGGGTATGGATGGCTCGGTAGAGAACCTCTGAGGACAGCCCTGGGGTGATGCCTTGGGCTAACATACGCTCCGCCACCCGCTGTACCCCCGATTGGGTTCCCGTCCAATGGTCGGCACTCAAATCCAGCACCGTGGGGGAATAGGTCAAGCCCTCCACCGAGTTCGACAGCGTGGCTAGGTTGGCCTGGGCCTGTTGATAGCTTTGCCGTGCCTGTTCCACCTCATTCAGGAGGGCGTTAAACTCCTGGGTGGAGGATTGCTGGGCATAGGCCCAGAGTTCGCCCAGGGCCTGCCGCTGGAGGGGAGTCAGGGTTTGCCCCTGCACTAGGGTGTCTAGGCTAAGGCGCGGCATGGGCACGGGGGCAGCGTCTTGGCCCTCCAGGGGTGTCATCAGGCTGCGCAACTGAAGCCAGGTGGCGTCATTAGATCGACGTAGATAGATCTGAACCTGGGTGGAGAGCACATCGGTGGGCGCAAACGGAAATGGCCCTGCCTCCCGCCGCAGGGTCGTGATCTGGCCCATGAGGGTGTTCAGGGAGCGCAGGGAGTTATCGGTGGCGGATGGATCCACCTTCAGCACCCTAAGGGCACCGTTGCGGGCGTCCCGTCGTCGCTCTTCCGTGGTTTGCTTGTCCTCCACTGAGGCATCGGCGGGGGCGTAGATGGTTGCAGGGGCCAAGTTGCCTACCTGTAAGCCCGGTTGGTTGTAGAACCGCTGGCCCAACATGGCTGTTAGGCCCACCGTGGCCACCACAATGGCCAGACGAGGATGGCCATTGTGGTGGCGGTACTTGGTCAGGCGGCGGGGTGCCCGGGCTGCCCCTCGGCGAGGGACAGCAGAATCGGAATCTGACGCAGACAGACCCCGTGCCCCCAGAGACCGGCGAGATCGCATGGCCCATAGGGGTTGCGGCCACCGATTCGCCGAGACCTCAGGCGCTGTCGAGACCCAGTGCTCGATAGCCGCAACGAATTCCTTAAGCGCTCTCATAGGCTAGGCCGGTTCAGCAATCAGGCGCACACAACTAGGGCAGAAAACGAAAGCAGACCACCCATCCGGATCATACCCTCGGACTAGAACTTGGCGTGCCACGCCGCCCTAGACCACCCTTAAGTCATTCGCCATTATAGGTGCTTCACCGCTAGGGCAGAGATGCACCCCTGCCCAGCGGCGGTGTAGGGCATCGGCGAGGGCATCGATGTGGGCCAGGGTATACCCCCGCCAGCGCGGCCCCAGGGAGATATCGGTGGGGCTGAGCCAAGGCAAACTTCCTAGGCCCGACCCAGACCAAGACAGGATACCGACCAGGGCCAGGGCGGCAGACGGCCACCCCCACCGCTGGGCCAGGGCCAGGGCGGGATGCCACTGCCCCGGCAGGGAAGCCACCAGGGCACCGATATCGTCCCAGTTAGGACAGGCCGCCACCTCCGCTAGATCCCACCGATTCCTGCTTGGGGGGATGCCCCCCAGGGGAGAAACCCATCCCGGCTGACCTAGACGCTGAGCATAGTCCACGAGGGCCATCCCGGTGGCGGAGATCAAGCCTAGGGCGTACCCCCAGGCTTGAATTTCCCCCCGATGATGACCGTGGAGATTGGCCTGGATCAAAAGCCAGGGCGTGGCCACCACCACATCGATCAACGCCTGTTCTTCAGGGGTCAGCGCTTGCACCGCCGCCATGGCCCGGTGCCAAACCGCCGGACTCACCACTTGCCCCGTCGCGCAGGCTTCCGCTACCCGCAGCCAAGCCTCTG
>JALQST010000025.1 GCA_023264315.1 Nodosilinea sp. BSH.14 | reverse complement strand
TTTCTGGGAGTGGCAACGTGATCTCAAGGGTTCTAGCCTTTTGAAGGCCGCCAAATGGCAATTAATCGAGGTGCCCTTTAGTTTGAGAGTGAGGAGACGAAAAACCTGGACAAAGAAAGGGAGCCGGAGAAAGGCTCCCGGGGAAAGACGAAAAGGGAGCTTCAGTGTGATGGGAGGAGTCCGTCTCTCTGACAAGAAGCGCATTGTTGATTTTATTAGCAAGGGGACGGGGGATAGTTTTTTCAGTGTCCTCCGTGGATTCTACAACGAAGTCAAACAGGAATGGGCTGGAGAAGATAAAAGCATCGAAGACTTTGAGCGAATTGGCCCTAAGATTCTTGTCATTTTAGATAATGCAAGCATTCATAAAAAGGAAGAGATTCTAGAGAAGATAGGGAGGGAGATGCCTAACATTGTTTTAGAGTTTTTACCGCCCTATAGTCCAGACTATAATTTAATCGAGTTAGTTTGGCACTCTGCGAAGGAGTTTATTGCGAATCGTCTATTTGAGTCAATTGAAGATCTAGAGGTACTTGTTCACAATCTATTGAACGAGGGGCAGCTTGTCATTAAATGGGATCGTAAAATCAAAAATAAAGGAAACACAGTAAATGCAATTTAGATGCACATCAGCTTATCGAACATCTCAGCCAGCAACATTATGGAACTAAGCCAACGTCTTGAGCAAATCTTAGTGGCATTCCGCCCGGTCTTTAGTCGGCAAGCCTCGTTTCGATGGTTCGTTCTGCTGGTGTGGGGCATCCTGCTCAATAGCCAACCAGCAGCCGTAACCAGTTATGTCAATGCCCTGGGCTTAGGCGAACAGGTCTATCAACATGGATATCCGAAAAGCCATCTACACCACCAAGGCCATTGAGTCCCTCACCGCTCCCTGCGTAAGGTCATCAAGACCAAAGCCGTCTTTCCCGATGAAGAGTCCGTGTTCAAACTCATGGATCTCGCCATGAACCATATTGCCAAACGATGGACAAGACCCATCCAAAACTGGAACGCCGCCCTGTCACATTTTGCTATCCTATTTCCAGAACGTTTCAAACGCTGAACCGTCACAGGCTTACACAAAAATCTGAACACTCTCGGGTATCCAGTTGTTCTGCCATGTCAGGATGGATCAGTGCCACCCGCTTTTGGATAATTTCTCGAAACTTGGCCAGCCCCTCCGGGTTGTGGGTGCCGTCGGGATAGCGCAACATCACCATCGGCAACACATCGGGCTTGTCGTATTGGAACGGGGCACTCGTCGCCCCAGTTCGCGCACCACATTCCAGCGCCCCCGCACCTCCTGGCAATCCACATAGGCTTCCTTCATGGGGGGCTTAAAGGGTTCAAAGGAACTATAGATTTCCGTCAGCAGTTCTTCGTCGCTGGGGCGTGGGGCGGCGGTCATGGGCCTAGGGAGTGGTTTGGGTTATCTGAATTTTACAGGCATTGCCATACTCCCTAGAGCCGATACCATGAAACCCATGAGTGAAGATGCCCCAGTTTCTCTAGCGCACCCAGTTGCTGACCAAGGCAGGGCGATGTCCCAACCTTGGCGGCTGATTCCCCCCATGGTGGCCCCTGGTGCTTTGCACATGGCCATCGATACCTGGTTACTCGATCAGCACCTTCACCACGGGCACCCACCCACCCTGCGGTTTTACACCTGGGATCCGCCCGCCATTTCCCTGGGGTTTAGTCAGCGGCGAAATTTGCCTGAGCACTGGCGCACCCTCACCTGGCGGGGGAGGCCGGTTGACTTGGTGCAGCGGCCCACCGGGGGGCGGGGCGTCTTGCACCAGGGCGACCTCACCTATGCCCTGATTACCTCGGGCCTGTCCGGTAGCCGGGATCAGGTCTATCGCCACCTGTGTCAGTTTCTCATGGTGGGCTGGGGCCGCATGGGGATCGATCTCATTTTGGGCCATGCCTCTCGACCGGATCTCAGTTCTCCTAATTGTTTTGGGCTATCTACGGCAGCGGATTTGGTCACGCCCACGGGGCTGAAATGGATTGGCAGCGCCCAACTGCGACGGGGAACAGCCATCCTCCAGCATGGATCCATGCGCCTGAATCCAAACCCGACTTTGTACGAGCAGGTTTTCCAAACTCCGGCCCCCTCGGCTGAGAGGCTGCCTCCCCTGCCACCCCAAGAGACCATCATCTCCACCCTCGTCCAAGCGGCTGTGGACACCTTTGACTGCACCCTGATCCCGCAACCGCTCAGCTCCCAAGAAATCGCGGCCATTTGGATCCATTCATGACGCCATGGTGGTTTTGAATTCTCTCTGGCTGAAAATATTTAATAATCTCTAAAAAAATTTGCAGATAGTTACTATCTCGTAGCTCGATGTCACGGTGGGGATCACCTGTGATTAGAATTGACCTACCCATTTCCGCAAAAATACGGTGCGGGATGGTTGTCCGAGTTCCGAGCAGATCGCTGCTTATGGTGAACGGTTTTGGCCCTTGGCCCTCGGCCCACCCGGTCAGTCCTTCGCCATCCCCGGGTGAATGGCCCGTTCATATTTTGGAGAGATCCCATGAAATTTGAGGATATTTATCAGTTTTTCGAGGATCCACCGCCTATCTACCTAAATAAGGAACTGGCCGTGTGCTATGTGCTGGCGGTGCTGCTCCAGCAGGATTCCTACGGCACAGAACTGATTCAGCGCCTCTCGGAGCAGTTTGCCCACTATCGCCTCTCCGACACGGTGCTGTATGGAGCCCTCAAATTTCTAGAAGATGAGAACGCCATTGATGGCTATTGGAAAAAGGTGGAAGGGCGAGGACGACCCCGGCGGATGTATCGCCTGAACCCCGATTGGCGTCTCCAGGCGGAGGAACTGGCGGAATTTTGGAAAACCTATATGGGGGATTCCGTTGTCCCGACCTATACCGTCAACCCCATGCTGTCGGTGCCTCGGCTTTAGGGATCGCCCCGTGACCTGAGGTTCAGTCGGGATCGGGCGTCCGCCGCCGGTGGGACGGCACCGAGTAGGGGGATGGTGGGCAAAGCCAAGGTGGGAAATCACGGGTTCTGGCTGAATCGGCCAACATTGCGTACTGTAGAACAGTACCTTCACCTGCCGATCCCCGCCGTGACCAATACTGTGATTTACTCCACGCTGTTTTTAACCCTGCTGATGATGGTGGGGTTATTCTTTTTTATTCGGGCATCCACCAAAGACCGTACGGAGGTGTTGGTGCTTGATCCCCCCGCCGCCGCCACCACCACCCTCGAAGCCCTCACGGTCTATTTCGAGCAGCGGGCCTACCGCCTGGTGGCGGATCCCGATCCCAACCAAATTTGCCTCACCGGCCAAGTGCGCCCAAGCACCTTCCTGGCAATTTTCCTCAGTAGTTTGGCAGCGGTGGGTGGTCTCTGCTTTGCCCTGGTGCTGTCTAGCCTCTTTCCTGGCGTGGGGCTAGCCTTTGGCGGACTGGTTTTGATTGCCCCGGCGGCGGGCTGGTTCTACTGGCAGCGGGCCGGACGGGAAGAGCAGGTGACGCTGATGGCCAAGGTTGAGGACACGCCCCAACCCCAGGTGATTGTCACGGCCCACCGCGACGAACTCATTGCCCTAGAGCAAGCCTGGAAGACCCAGCTACGGTCGCTAATCATGACCGCCGCCGCCGAAATGGCCCCCCAGGGGTTCTAGGGAGGCGGTTCAGATTGGGACAGGCTCGCTATACTGGGCGGCGACATGATTACACGCCCATGGTTGCAGGAGTTGTGATGAGCCAAGACCTAACTCAATGGATTGCGGAGGTGCGAACCCTTCAGTGCCAGTTGGCCGACGCCCGCCGTGAACGCGACCAAGCCCACAACAGCGCGGCCAACTGGCGACGGCTCTACGAAAACGAAGCCCGCCAACGCCGCCAAGACGCGGAACAGTTCCAGGCTGAGATCGCCCAGATCAATCAGCGTTTACTGGATCAGCAGCGCGCCCAACTGGAAGCTCAGCATTTCGTCACGGAACTAGGGCAGGCCGATTCCCTATCCGGCCTTCAGGATCAGCTTTCGGCCCTGGTGCAGCGGTGCCAGCGGTTAACCCAATCCCTAGAGGCCGAGCGTCAGTCCCATGACAACACGCGCCAAGCCCTCACTGCCGCCCTGAGCGATACCTTCGACATCCTGAAGCCAGAGCGGCGTCTTTCCTCCGCCGTGGGCCATTCCTAGGGAGAGGACTGGTCGTAGCCAACCTTTAAACCTGCTAGGAAAACCCGCAACAGAGACATCTGCCCCTTGCGGAAGCAGATATTTTGTCATGGGAGCAACAACCCAGGAATCGTGAAACAAGCCGTTGATCAACGGTTTGCCCATCGGTGCTCTAAAGATACTTTTCGAGGGTGTTGGCCAGGGTGGTTTTGGGTACTGCACCAACCACCATGTCTACCCGCTGACCTTCCTTGAAGATCATCAGCGTGGGAATACTGCGAATTCCGTAGTCGCTAGCAACACGGGGGTTTTCGTCGGTGTTTACTTTGACGACCTTAACCTTGCCATCATACTGGTCAGCAATTTCCTCAACCACGGGGGCGACCATGCGGCAGGGGCCGCACCAGGGAGCCCAAAAATCCACCAGAACAGGAACGGTACTTTCGAGGACTTCTTGCTTAAACGTAGAATCTGTGACCTGAGCGGCTGCCATGCCTAGTCTTCCTTGCCTTTCTGAACACACGTGATCATACCATAGCCAAAAACTGTCCCCGTGGAACGCCCTCGGTCAGGCGGATCTGTCCTCGGGTTCCACCTCGACCCCAGGTTGACCGCTACCTTTGCCCCGTCACGACGTATTAAAACCAGGCCCAGTTTCGCCGACTTCAGCGCAGCCTCCCTGGAGGCCGCCAATTCCAAGCTAGAGTTGCGATAACCTCAAGGAATCATGATCCTAAGCTAGACTAGCCATCCTGAATGTCTCTAGGGCAGGCCAGATGCCTCCCTATGAAGGCTCAACCGACTTTTTCCCGTCGATCCCCGTCGCTATTGTGTCTATTTCTCGTCCTCGTTCTGGTTATACCTTGCCCGTCTTTGCCTGTGCGGGGGCCGTTGCGGCGCTGCGGCGATTAATGGATGCCGCCGATTCCCCATCGATGGTGACGCTAGATTTGGTGCAGCCCGCCCAAAAGGCCGAGATTCCCATTGCCCAGGTGGCCCCCCTGCCCGATGGCTCGGTACTGGCCATCACCCACAGCGATCCGGGGGATAACCTCGACCTCACCCGCCACACGCCTTTGTGGTCGGTGGTGAGTTGGGGCGATCCTGACCAGGCCGACCCCATCCACATCGAGGGCGGCGAGGGCATTGGCCGCCAGGTGAACCAGAGCGATGCTCCGGCCATTTATCGCTATGCCAAAACGGTGATGGTTCACAACTTAACGCCGCTGCTGCCAGCCGGGAAAACCCTGCGGGTAACGATTATTTTGCCGGAGGGTCGGGCCTTGGCGGAACGCACCTCCAATGCCGCCTTTGGAGTGGTGGAGGGACTGTCGTTACTGGGCACATCGGGCATTTCGGAACCCCTGAGTGCGCCGGGGCAGTTGGATCAGTCGCGGGACATCCTACGGGAAAAATCCGCTCACTATCGCCATCTGGTGTTTTGCGTGGGGGAAAACGGGCTGGATTTCGCCGTCAAGCTGGGCATGGATCCCGACTGCCGCGTCAAAACCGCCAACTGGCTGGGGCCGCTGCTGGTGGAGGCAGGGCAGCTAGGTGTTGAAGGCGTGCTGCTGCTGGGCTACCACGGCAAGCTGATTAAACTGGCGGGGGGCATCTTCCACACCCATCACCATGTAGCCGATGGGCGACAGGAGATTTTAGCGGCCCACTGTGCGGCGGCGGGGGTACCCCTGGACATCACCCAGGCGGTTCTTAAGGCAGAAACCGTGGAAGCGGGGCTGACCCTCCTGCGGGATCGCGATCAGGCCTTGGCCGCTCAGGTGTATCAGGGTTTGGCAGAACGAATTGATGAACGAGCTTCGGCCTACGTCAAGGCCCATACGGGACAAGGGCTGCGGGTGGGGTCGATGTTATTCAACCGTCAGCGCCAGATTGTGGCCACCAGCACCATCGGGCAGGCGTTATTTCAGCAACTTTTGTTAGACTGATAGGATTATTTTTTTACCAATCTCCCTTTACAATCTTCGCTTGCTGCGGCTTACCTTCCTCACTTGCGCCTTAAAATCCTTTGTTTGAGTGCTCCACTGTTAAGGCATTGGCACCCGAAAATTCCCCTCATTTTGTCCCTGTGCCCTTGATCTTTGACCCCATCGTCACTCCCGTCGTCAACCTACAGGATTAAGCCCGTGACCCTTCAAACCGACTCCACCACCCGCCTCGACGACGCCTCCATGCCAGAGGTCAACCGCCAAATGCTGGTGATTTTGGATTTTGGCTCTCAATATTCCGAGCTGATCGCCCGCCGCATCCGCGAAACCGAGGTCTATTCCGAGGTGCTCTCCTACCGCACCACTGCCGAGCAACTGAAGCAGCTCAATCCCAAGGGCATTATCCTGTCCGGTGGCCCCAGTTCGGTGTATGACGCCGGAGCGCCCCACTGCGACCCCGCCATTTGGGAGTTGGGCATTCCTGTGTTAGGCGTGTGCTACGGGATGCAGCTCATGGTGCAGCAGCTCGGCGGCCAGGTGGATCGGTCAGAGCGGGGCGAGTACGGCAAGGCGGGCCTGTTCATCGATGACCCCACCGACCTGCTCAGCAACGTGGAAGACAACACCACTATGTGGATGAGCCACGGCGACTCGGTGACGCAACTTCCCGACGGCTTTGAAGTCCTCGCCCACACCGACAACACCCCCTGCGCCGCCATCGCCGACTACCAGCGCAAGCTCTACGGTGTGCAGTTTCACCCGGAGGTGGTGCATTCCATCGGCGGCATTGCCCTGATCCGCAACTTCGTCTACCACATCTGCGAATGCCACCCCACCTGGACAACAGAAGCCTTTGTGGAAGAAGCCATCCGCGAAGTCCGCGCCAGGGTGGGCGACAAGCGGGTGCTGCTGGCCCTCTCCGGCGGCGTGGATTCCTCCACCCTGGCCTTTTTGCTCCATGAGGCCATCGGCGACCAACTCACCTGCATGTTCATCGACCAGGGCTTTATGCGCAAGGGCGAACCGGAGCGCCTGGTGAAGCTGTTCCAGGATCAGTTCCACATTCCCGTGGAGCACATCAAGGCGCGGGAACGCTTTCTGAATATTGTCAAGGGCATCACCGATCCCGAAGCAAAACGCAAGCGCATCGGCCACGAATTTATCCGCGTATTTGAGGAAGAGTCCCAACGCCTCGGCCCCTTCGACTATCTGGCCCAGGGCACGCTGTATCCCGACGTGATTGAATCCGCCGACACCAACGTAGACCCCAAAACCGGGGAGCGGGTGGCGGTGAAGATCAAGAGCCACCACAATGTGGGCGGTCTGCCGAAGGATCTCCAGTTCAAGCTAGTGGAACCCCTGCGAAAACTGTTTAAGGACGAAGTCCGCAAAGTAGGCCGCAACATTGGCCTACCCGAAGAAATCGTTCGTCGTCACCCTTTCCCTGGCCCCGGCTTGGCCATCCGCATCATCGGCGAAATCACCGAAGAACGGCTGGAAATTTTGCGTAATGCTGACTTCGTGGTGCGGGACGAAATCAGCAAACAGCGCATGTACCACGACTTCTGGCAAGCCTTCGCCGTTCTGCTGCCCGTCCGCAGTGTGGGGGTGATGGGTGACCAACGCACCTACGCCTACCCCATCGTGCTGCGCCTGGTCAGCAGCGAAGACGGCATGACCGCCGACTGGTCGCGGGTGCCCTACGACCTGCTAGAAACCATCTCCAACCGCATCGTCAACGAGGTGGAAGGCGTCAACCGCGTGGTCTACGACATCACCTCCAAGCCCCCCGGCACCATCGAGTGGGAGTAGCCCTCACCCCCAGATCGCTCCAATCCATCCCACGGTAGGGGCGAGGTCTCCTCGCCTTTCCCAACCAGGAGTTATCCATCAGGGTTTAGTATGCGTTATGAACCCTTAACGATGGATAAATGGGCCGCACCCCCACCCTTACCTACGACCGGGGCACGCTGATTTTGCACCCGCCCCCCCGGGGGAAGGGCTGGATGGATTTTGCCCACTGGGATGACCGGGTGGAGAAGTTCCGCATTCCGGCCCATCAGTATCGCGCCCTGGTAGAAACCCTGCGGGCGGAGCAGGTGGTCTTTACCGATCAAGCCCAGGGGTTTCAGCCCTTGGACTTAGCCCCCAAGGTGACGATGGAGCCCTACCCCCATCAGCGGGAAGCCCTGGCGGCCTGGGTGGGAAATCGCTGGCGGGGCGTGGTGGTTTTGCCGACGGCCTCCGGCAAAACCTACCTGGCCCAGATGGCGATGCAGGCCACCCCTCGCCATACCCTGATTACCGTGCCGACCCTGGACTTGATGCACCAGTGGTATGCCCATTTGGAAGCGGCGTTCCCCGATGTGGCGGTGGGGCTGTTGGGGGGCGGGTCGAAGGATCGCACCCCCATTTTAGTCGCCACCTACGACAGTGCCGCCATCCACTCCGAAAGCCTGGGCAACCAATACGCTCTGCTGATTTGCGACGAATGCCACCACCTGCCCAGCGACTTTAACCGGGTGATTGCCGAGTATTCCATCGCTCCCTATCGCCTGGGGTTAACGGCGACGCCAGACCGGGCCGATGGTCGCCACGAGGATTTGGCCCACCTGCTGGGGCCTGTGGTCTACGAAAAATCAGCGGCGGATCTCTCCGGCCAAGCCCTAGCCCCCTTCGAGATTGTACCCATCAAGGTCAAACTTTCCAACCAGGAACGCCACCGCTACGACCAACTCATCGCCCAGCGCAACTGCTTCTTGCAGGAGGCCAACATTTGGCTGGGTTCCACCGAGGGCTGGCAGCGGTTTGTGCGGGCCAGTGCCCAATCCCAAGCCGGACGACGGGCGATGCTGGCGCACCGAGAGGCCAAAACTATTGCCCTGGGCACCGAAGGCAAACTGCAGGTGCTGGAAGACCTCTTGGCCCAGCACCACCCAGAACGCACGATTGTATTCACCAACGACAACGCGACGGTGTACCGCATTTCCCAAACTTTTTTGATTCCCGCCATCACCCACCAAACCCCGGTGAAGGAGCGCCACGCCATCCTGCAAGCCTTCCGCCAGGGCGACTATCCTACTCTCGTCGTCAGCCATGTTTTGAACGAAGGAGTGGACGTGCCCGATGCCCGCATCGCCATTTTGCTCTCCGGGACGGGATCCACCCGCGAGTACGTGCAGCGTCTAGGCCGCATTCTACGCAAGGGCAGCGGCCACAAACAGGCCATCCTCTACGAAGTGGTGGCGGAAGAAACCACGGAGGAAAATGTTTCTCAACGCCGTCAGGCCGCCATTCAGCCCAAAGGCCCCCGCCAACTGGAACTGGTGCCGACTAAACCCCTCTACGCCGTGGAGGATCTCCCCTTACCCAAAGTCGCCGACCCTGGCCCAGCAACGCCCTATCCCGACAATCCCCCTACGGATGGATAGAATCGACCTGCGCCAACCCGCCCACCTGGTTGACTGACAAAAGATCCTGCGCCAGACTCGGAAACCGCAATCCCTGATGCCGACATTCCGCAGGTTGACAAAACGAATATTTGGGGCGGCTGAGGTAAACTCAGGGCAAGCCACGGGATTGTGCGTTGAAGATAGAGCATCTGGAACATTTGGGGGTTGTGGCGGCGTTAGTGGACGAGATGGGGCTGGTGAAGCTTACGGACGAGGTTCTGCCCCCCATCCGTTGAACCACATCAGCCCGGGGCAAGTGGTGAAAGCAATGATTTTGAACGGGTTGGGGTTTGTCAGTGCGCCGCTGTACCTGTTCGGCGAGTTTTTCTAGGGGAAACCGGTGAAGCCCCTTCTGGGGGCGGGGATCACGGCGGGGCACCTGAATGACGACCGTCTAGGGAGGGTGTTATAGCTATAGCCATTGCTATTAAGACCTAATAGAGTCAAGAATTTGCCGAGACACGGGACGATGCCTAAACCCTACAGCCTGGATTGACGCTAAAACGTGATCAACGCCATCGAACAGGATGGCATGAAAAAGAGCGAAGCCAGCGTCGTCTTTCAGATCAGTCGCAATACGATAGACCTCTGGTTAAAGCGCAAAGCGGCCACCGGTTGTCTTGTGCCTACCCGCCCGACGGGTTCCGTCGAAGAGGGTGAAGATCACGGACTGGGTGGCCTTTGAGGCGTTTGCAAAGCAGCATCGCCATTGCACCCAGTCGGAGAGGGCGGAGCAGTGGCCAGGGGACATCAGTCAACGCACGATTTCACGGGCCTTGGCGCGGATCAACGGGACGCGAAAAAGGGGTCATCCTGGATAATGCCACCGTTCATCCTGGCGGACGGAGAGCTGAGTGGATTGAGGCTGCCGGGGGGCGGGTGGTGTATCTGCCTCCCTCCTCTCCCGACCTCAACCGGATTGAAAAATACTGGGCCTGGTTAAACGCCAGAATCCGCAAACGACTCCCCCATGCTCAAGGATTACGGGCCGCTATAGAGGAGGTACTTCAACAGGCTGCGTCCTAACTAACGTGGCTATAGCCATATTTGTAAAACGATCAAAATGAATGCCGAATGGGCCACCCGGATCAACCCCTGGGGCGTCCAGCGCATCTTGCCCCCAACCCAGGGGCCGGATACCGATTCCCTCGGTGAGAGGGGCCGAAATGGGGGTGCCTTGGGTAGTGGAGCGCAGGGCGGTGATCGTGGCGATTACGCCATCGGCCACCTGTTCGATTTCGGCGGCGGTGGTGAAGCGGCCCAGGCCAAAGCGCAGGGTAGCGTAGGCGAGGTCATCGCTGCGCCCGAGGGCCTTGAGGACGTGGGAGGGTTTGCGGCTGGCGGAACTACAGGCCGACCCGGAGGAAAACGCCACCAGGGAGCGTAACCCCAAAATCAGAGCTTGGCCATCCACCCCGGCCACACTGAGGTTAAGGTTGCCCGGTAGGCGCTGGCTGGGGTGGCCGTTCAGCAGCAGGCCATCGCACACCTGCAACCTGGCCCAGAGGTAATCCCGTAGTCCCTTCAACCGTGGGGTTTCCGCCGCCATTTCTGCCAAACCCAGTTCCACCGCCTTGGCAAAGCCGACGATTTGGGGCGTGTACAACGTCCCAGAACGCATCCCCCGCTCGTGGCCGCCGCCGTGTTGCTGGGGGGCCAGCGTCACTCGGGGGTTGCGCCGCCGCACGTAGAGGGCACCCATGCCCTTGGGGCCATAGACCTTGTGGGCGGTGAGGGACATCAGATCCACCGCCATGGCCTGCACATCCAGGGGCACCTTGCCGATGGCCTGGGCGGCGTCACTGTGGAACAGAATGCCGCGCTCACGGCAGCGCTGACCGATGTCCGCTAGGGGTTGCAGGACGCCAATTTCGTTATTTGCCGCCATCACCGAGACCAGTACCGTATCCTCGCGCAGGGCGGCCTCGAATTCGTCTAGGTTGACTAACCCATTGGGCTGGACGGGCAGCACCGTCACCTCAAACCCCAAGGTGGCCAGATAGGCGCAGGGGTCGAGGACGGCATTGTGCTCCGTCTGAACTGTGACGATGTGCCGCCCCCGATCCAAATAGGCCTCCGCCACGCCCTTAATCGCCAGGTTGTTGGCCTCCGTGGCCCCGCTGGTGAAGACGATCTCCTCCGGGCTAGCGTTGATGGCAGCGGCGAGGATCTCCCGGGCCTGCTTCACGGCGGCCTCCGATTCCCAGCCGTAGATGTGGCTGCTGCTGGCGGCGTTGCCAAACTGCTGGGTAAAAAAGGGAATCATCGCCTCCATCACCCGTGGATCGACCGGAGTGGTGGCGTGGCCATCGAGATAAATGGGCCGCTGAGTCATGACTGCTTCCCCTCTTCCCTTGTCCTACGGGAATGTGCCTTTACGCTCGCTACTATAGCGGCAGTTTCGGCCTGGTGGCCAATCCCTGGGAGGGAGGGGACGCACCCTAATCTTGAGAGACCTGTCGAGCCTTGAGCTTGGCCCGCCGCATTTGCAGAATAGCCGTTGCCTTATCCACCGGAAAGCCCACGACGGGGATGACCTGATGCTTACGATCCGCCTCTAGCTGCTTGAGTTCGGTGTAGTCTAGCCAGTGAATGCAGTCCACAGGGCAGGTGTCGATGGCCTCTTGGATGATGTCTTCCGAGTCGCCGTCCTGGCGATAGACGCGGGAACGGCCATAGTCGGGCTCAATGTAAAAGGTGTTGCGGGCCACGTGGGCACAGTGCTTACAGCCAATGCAGGTGACTTCATCAACATAGACGCCCCGTTGGCGCAGTTGCCCCCCCAGTTCTGGCTCCAGCCCAGTGCGGTCATCGGTTTGTCGTAGGTATCCGCCCAGTTCCGGCTCAAACCCGCTGGGCTGGGCTGGGAGGTTTAGGGAAGAATCGACATCAACCATGGGGCACACTCCATACCGACAGGACGTATAAACCTAGTAAAAAGGGGCGATTTGCCCCTTTCGTGTGATCGGTTTTTTATCACCTGATTCGCCATCTGTAGGCCGTGGGCTTAACCGTTCCAGCGCTGCACCACCAGCCGCACAGAGCCATCGCTCTGCACCTGCTCCTCGGTGAGTTGGAAACCCTGACGCTGGCTTTCGGTGATCACGGTGTTGTAGGCGTAGCGCTGGGTAACTTGGCGCAGAAAGCCTTCCACGGTGAGGGGCTGCTGCCAATATTGCAGGTCAGCCACCAGTTCATAATCTTTGGTGTCGGCATTGCGGCGAAAGCCGATGTCGTAGCCGTTGTCCTGGGGAATTACCAGCTCGGCGACTTCGGTTTGGCCTTGGTAGCCACGCACCGCACAGGGGCCAGCCTTCCATTCTGTACCCAGGTCAGTCAAGGCCGCTTGCAGGGAGGACAGGTTGCGAAGTTTGGTTTTAATTTGGCTAAAGTGTGACATGTTTTCTTCGGGATATTGAGAACAAAATAGGTATAAAAGCTTACCACTGACGATAGGAAGCCTGGGTTGAAGCCAATTCCTTGAGCATTTGCTCTTGGGGTTGGGCGTAGTATTCCGAGGTGGCTTGGTAAGCGACAACGGTGCCCAATTGGGCTTCAATGGCGGCAGTCACCTCAGCGCAGGAGTATCCCACGATGCCTGTCACCGTCTCCTTAACCCGACCGTCGGGATAAATAATGAACTCTAGGGTTTCCATGGGTGGCCGTTCATCGGTGGCTAGTCATTTTTGCTGTCACGAAATGCCAAAAAGCAGGAGCTAGTAAACGCTGCTGTCCTTGGCGTGTGCGAAGTTTAAACCATTTCATCCTACTAAGGATTAAGGGGTTTCGTTGCCGTTTTACATTGCAAAAGTCAATAACTTGTATTGACCTGCATGGCTTCAGGAGAGCGCTACCCTCGGTTAGATGTAGTGTCGCGTAACTTTTCAGGGGCGTCAAGGGTGGCCAAGGGGCTAGAAAGGCGGCAACCCGGCCCGATCAGGCTCCGCCGCCGAAACCGGTGCGCTATTTTTGCGACTAAATTGTTATCCTTCTTAATAAAGCGTTACAAGTAAAGCGTTTTCCACCATGACGTTGCCGCAGGAGGATCCATGACCCGCCTATCCACCCCCACCCAGGCCGAACCCACTATCTGGGGCTTCACCCGCGACGCCGAAAGCCTCAATGGTCGCCTTGCCATGCTGGGGTTTGCCTTCGCCATCGCCATTGAAAGGCTGAGTGGCGAGGGAATTCTCCATTTCCTGAATTTGATTTAAACCAATCTCCCTGTAAGGGCAGGGTTGTCCTGTCCCTACAGGGGGATTTAAGGTTCGTAGATCGTAAAGTCCCCGAAAGACCTAACCCCTCTCCTCGCAGGAGAGAGGGCCGGAAGTTTCCCTCAAAGTCCATCTCCCCATGGGAGAGAAATTTAGGGTGAGGTTCAAACTTCGAGGCTGGGGGCAGCGAGCTTATCGCTCCGTGAGTTTGGTCAGCAGGGTGTTTGACCGATCTACGAAGGTTTTCATGCCTTCGGCATCGAAGCCCTTTTGGGCCATCAGGGCGGTGTCGTAGACCTGGTTGCAGATCATATCGGCCAGGGCTCCGGTGGGGGAGGCTTGGCCATCGGCCCCGAGGATGGTGCTTTGGCTGAGACCCAACAGGTTTTGGATCAGCGGGTGGGCGGTGTTCACCATCAAAACGTGATCTTCTGGGAACTCCATCGCCTTTTGCTGAATCAGGGCGCTGATTTCCTGCATTCGGCGAGTTTCTTCGGGCAAGAGCACCATGGCGGGGGGCGCATTTTCGCCTTTTAGCGCCTGGGGTTTGATGTTAACCCTGGGTTTGTTTAGGGCTTTTTCAAACATTTCTTTGATTTCGTCGTCACGGGTTTTATTGGTGGCCGGATCAACGATTTCGCTTTGTTTTTCCTTGTCGAGCAGGGTGTCATCAAGATCGGCATCGACGCGGACAAACTTCACGTCGGAATATTCCCGCTCTAGAGTGGGCACGAAGTGGGTGTCGATGAAGGAATCCATAAACAGCACCTCTAAGCCCTGGCCATTGAATAGCTCAATATAGGTGGCCTGGGACACTTCATCGGTGGCGTAGAAGACGCGATTTTCGTGCTTATCTTTGTTGCGCTCTAGGTAGTCCTTGAGGGTGGTGTAGAAATTGCCGTTGGCGTCGGTGGCGGGTTGGTTATCTGGCACGTCGGCCCAGGCATCCCCCGCCTCGGTTTGTACTTCCACCTGGGGGGCGCTCTGATCGCCCAATTTAGCCGTGGTGCGGAAGATTAGGATCTCTTTCACCTGATCCTTAAATTTGTCATCATTCAGGGAGCCAAACTTCACGAAGTTGCCCAGATCTTGCCAACTCGCAATGTATTTTGTGGGATCATCCCGGTACAGGGTTTTAAGGCTATCGCCCACTTTCTTGGCAATGTAATCGGCAATGCGCCGAACGGTACGATCTCCCTGCAAAAAGCTGCGGCTAACGTTGAGGGGAATGTCGGTGCTGTCGATGACGCCGCGCAGGGGCAACAGGAAGCGGGGCACCACTTCTTCACAGTTTTCGGTGACAAATACCTGGTTACAGTAGAGTTTGATGCTGCTTTTGGTAATGTCGATATCGGGCTTGAGTTTCGGGAAATAGAGAATCCCATTGACCACAAAGGGATAGTCGGTATTGAGGTGAATCCACAGCAGCGGATCTTCCTGGAAGGGATACAGATAGCGATAAAACTCAAGGTAATCTTCATCGGTTAGGCTGCTAGGAGATTTCTTCCAAGGAGCCTCATGCTTATTGACGACTTCGCCATCCAGTTTGATGGGTACGGGCATGAAGTCGCAGTAGGTTTTAATTAATTGCCGAATACGGGCGGGTTCAAGGTATTCCTCCTCGCCCTCCATCAGATGCAGGGTGATGGTAGTGCCGACGGTGTCCCGCTCCGAGGGGCTGAGGGAAAATTGGGTGGTGCCGTCGCAGTTCCAGTGAACGGCTTCGGCCCCTTCCCGATAGGAGAGGGTGTCAATTTCAACGGTGGAGGCCACCATAAAGGAGGAATAAAACCCTAGGCCAAAATGCCCAATAATGGGATCTTCGGCGGCGCTGTCTTTATACTTGGTGATAAATTCTTCGGCACTGGAAAAGGCGACCTGGTTAATGTATTGCTTCACCTCGTCGGCGGTCATACCAATCCCGGTATCAGACACGCTGAGGATTTTCTTATCCTTATCTAGTTTGATTTCAATTTCGGGGTTGCTAATGTCGCCGCTATACTCTCCAGAACGGGACACCATGGAGAGTTTTTTGATCGCGTCCACCGCGTTGGAAACCAATTCCCGCAGAAAGATTTCGTGCTCAGAATAGAGTGCTTTCTTGATGATGGGAAAGATATTTTCGGTATGAATTGTAATGTTGCCCTGTTCCAGAATCGTCGTCATGGTGGTTGGCGTGTTTAGGTTGGTATCGCTATGGGAAATTTTTGACGCTATGGCCCATCCACACAAGCGGCGATTCCTCCCCTAGGAGGTACGGTTGCCCCTACCCTAGGCCCATGGTCGGAAGCTGTGGATCCGGCCACGGGTCATCCAATAACGCCCCTGTCCACCTCACCTAACTTACCTGACCCATCCCCCACCGAGACCTTCGGGCCTGTGGGGGGCTGCTATCGCACCACCTAACCTAGGAGAGTTCAAGGCTTTTCGGCATTGTGTCAGTCGGTCAGCCAAGGGGGTGGGTTGGGGATCTACCGAAGATAGGTCAGGATAAGGGTCAGCCAGAGGTCGGGCGTGGGCTAGGGGTAGGGTGTAGAGACGGGGTAAGATAAAGTAAGAAAAGTGTGTCTGTGCATCATGGGAAGTTAAGTTCTCTTACCTCCGAACCAATGAAGCGAGGTTGGTCTAGGAGTAGGATTACCATGCTAGTTAGGTTCTCGACATTTATCACCGCCGTCTCCGTGCATTCCCTGAGATACCATGCCCCCTATCCTCGCTGAGTCGCCCGCCCATGCTTCCCGCCCCATCGGTCAGCGTAGCTAGATTGGGCTAGGCATGCTTCTGGCCCTGGTGGTGTTGGGGAACTACCTGCGCTGGTCGCTGTTCTTCCGCATTGATTTCCTCTTTGGCACCATTGCGGTGTGGCTTGTCCTGAACTTCTATGGCCAGGTGTGGGGCCATCTGCACCTACTTTTTGTGGAACCATCCCTACGCCATCATTATTTTTGCGGCGGAGTATTTGTTTGTCGCCTGGTTCTATATGCGTCAGCAGCAGCGCAACTTGGTGTTGTTGACAGCGCTGTATTGGGTGGTGATCGGGATGCTGTTGGTGTGGCTGTTCTACGGCCAGGTGATGAGCCTAGACCCCACCCAGACCCAGATTGTGATGCTGAAGCAGGCGGTGAACGGTATTTTTAATGCCCTACTGGATAGCTTGTTGATTATCTATGCCCCCGTGCATCGCTGCTTGCAGCGGCCCCAGTCGGCCAGTGCCCTATCCTTGCAGCAAACGGTGTTTAACCTGCTGGTGGC
>JALQST010000259.1 GCA_023264315.1 Nodosilinea sp. BSH.14 | reverse complement strand
GTAGGGAGACATCCCAGTGGCGATGGCTGTGGCATAGACACTGGTTTTGAAGGTGGAACCGGGCTGGCGCTGGGCCTGGGTGACGCGGTTAAACTGGCTTTCGTTGAAGTCGTTCCCGCCCACCATGGCTTTAATTTCGCCATTGCGAGGATCCACAGCGACCAGGGCCACCTGCTCAATGCCCTGCCAGCCGCTATAGCGCTCAATGGCCTGCTCGACGGTAGCTTCAGCCTTGCGCTGCCAGCCCACGTTGAGGGTGGTTTCCACCGTTAGCCCCCCCGCCGCCAGTTGTTCGGGGGTGAGCAATTGCTCCAGTTGCTTTTCGATGTAAATCGTGAAATAGGGGAACTCGCTGTAGAGGAACTTAGGTTCGTTGGGTGTCACCGCAACAGCATCGGCGAGGGCGGTGTCCGCCTCGGTGGGGGTGATGGCTCCGGTGGCCAACATGCGCCGAATCACCCGATCCCGCTGGGCTTGGGCCGCTTCGGGGTTGACCCCTGGGGAATAGAGACTAGGGGCAGGGGCCATCCCCGCGATGAGGGCAGCCTCGGTCACCGTGATCTGCTCTAGGGGCTTACCGAAGTAAATCCAAGCAGCATCAGACACCCCATAGGCTCCAGATCCCAGGTAGACCAGGTTCAGGTAGCGTTCCATGATCTGGGCTTTGGTCAGGTCGCGCTCCAGCTTGTGGGCCATCAAAATCTCACGGGCCTTGCGCTGAAAGCTCCGCTCTTGGCTGAGATAAACAATCCGAGCCAACTGTTGGGTGATGGTGCTCGCTCCTTCTACCACGCCACCCCGCCGTAGATTCGCCAAGGCGGCTCGGCTGATACCCCGATAATCTACCCCTCGGTGGTCATAAAAGCGCTGATCCTCCGAGGCGATGAAGGCCGCAATGACGTGTTCGGGAATGGCCTCGTAGCTGCTGGTTTCGCGGGAGGCGGGGCCAAACTTTTGCAAAATGACGCCATCCGCTGAAATCATCGTGATGGTGCCGTCCCGCTGATAGGTGAGGGCTTCCTCCGATGCGGGAAGTTCTGCCCAGGTGGCTTGCACCAGGCGATAGGTGCGGGTGGCCCCTCCAGCGGCTAGGGCCAACAATACCATCGCCACGGGGAGGGCCAACCTAGGGCGACGGCGGGGTGATGGGGGCGGATCGGACGGGGTGGGCTGGGAGGCTTTGGGGGGCTGAGGCACGGTGGAATGTCGGGGGGGCATTGTTCTGGCATAGCTCGCCTGTTCCCCTGGGGACACCTTATCCTGGGGGAAAAACAACCGATTTAACCAAGATTGTGTCATTGTTGTGCGGCCCTCTACCACGTCAGCACTAAACCCAGACCTGCACCCAACCCAACGACGCCCTTCTTCACCCTCGGCGCAGTTCTCGGCCCCTGGGGCCACAGGTGAGAATCGTCACCCATAGCCAACTAAGCTAAAGAGCACTTTAGGGGGTTTCTGGTATTTCTTCAAGGGTTGGAAGGTCAGACCTGAGGTTTCTAGGACTTGGCCGACCCAGACAGTTCTGTGGCCCCTGCGTCGTGATGCCGCCTAGGCCACAACCTGGGCCTAGAGTCCGGCATGGCCCAGGGCTAGCCCGGTTACTAACATGCCCAGTACTAGAAAGGGCTGGGCACTGGCTTGATATTTCACATCGTTTTTGAGGGGATCCCGCAGGAAGTACATATCCTGGAAGGTGATCTGGGGGATGATCAGCAGGATCAGCAAAATCGCATAGAGGTTTTGGTGAATGGCCATCAGATAGGCGGCAACTCCGCCCTGAAAAATATCGATCATCAGCACGCAAATCCATGCCGCAGCACTGACCCCAAACATCACCGGTAAGGACTTCAGACCCATCTGGCGATCGCCCTCCACGCTCTTAAAGTCGTTGACCACGGCAATGCCCAGCCCCGCCAAACTGTAAAACAGCGTCAGAACGACAATGTTCCAGGTTAAATCCCCAAACAGGGCATGACCCGCCCACCAGGGGAGGGCAATGTAGCTGGCCCCCAGGGCATAGTTGCCCAGCCAGCCGTTTTGCTTCAGCTTCAGGGGTGGTGCGGAATAGATATAGGACACGACGGACCCGCCCAGGGCTAGGGCGGTGATGGTGGGGAAACTGTGCCCCGCCCAGCGGTCTAACCCGTAGGCCACGGCCACCCCCGCCGCCAGCAGCACCACAATCTGCGTGGCCACCTGGGGGACGGAGATAGCCCCAGAGGGAATCGGGCGGTAGGGCTCGTTAATGGCGTCGATTTCGCGGTCGTAAAAGTCGTTCAGGGTTTGGGTATAGCCCGTCAGCAGCGGCCCCGACATCAACATACAGGCCGCCGAAATCAGCACACATTCTAAGCTCCAGCGGAATTCGCCACCGGAAGCGGCCCCGCAAACCACCCCCCAAATCAGGGGAATCCAGGTGATGGGCTTCATCAGTTGCAGGCGAATTTTCCAAATCGACGTTTCGCCTGCCTTGGCCCCCTTCATCCCCAAGAGCTGGCGGGCGGTGCTGCCCTCCTCCGTGGGGGTAGCGGCTTCGGAGGCCAAGTCCTGACGACTCTCCTCTGGGGACACTGGAGCGGATGGGTCTGCCATGGTGCGATATACCTAATACCTACTACAACTGCGATGGAAATAGCGATGGAACAACTCTGCAAAACTCTGTTTATTATGCCGAGCCCTCGCCCCTAGGGGAAACCTTTCCGCCCACTCCCCTAAAATCAAAGTACCTCAGTCCCCCGTCGCCGCCATGACCCTAGATCGTCTCTTTTTTGCCCTCGCCGCCCTGTTGGGGGGCACCGCCGTTGCCGCCGGAGCCTTTGCCACCCACGCCCTACGGGGGCAAATCACCCCTCGGCTGCTGGAGGTGTTTGAAACCGGATCCCGCTATCAGATGTACCATGCCCTCACCCTGGCGGTGGTGGCCCTGGCTCTGCGATCCTCCCTTGGCCATGCTACCTGGCTCGTAGCGGGGGGATGGGCCTTGGTGGTAGGCACCGTGATTTTTTCGGGCAGTCTCTATGCCCTCAGCCTGTCGGGAGTCGGCCTGCTTGGAGCCGTTGCCCCCTTGGGCGGTGGGGCGCTGATAGTAGGCTGGGGCTGTTTGGCGGTGGCCGCTTGGTTAGGATCGTCCTCCCCCACCTAATCCATCGGCTTGGTTGTTGCCCCATCCATGACCTAGGGCGAACGGCCCAGGGGCAAGCTATGATAGCCCCCAAGACGGATTGCCCACGCCCACTCCCTCTGCTGTGATGCTCTTTGAATATCTGCGCCCTCGATCCCTAGCGTCTCCCCAGGACGTGACTGAGTATCTGGTGCTGCATCAAGCGGCCCAGCATTTTCGTCTTGAGGTAGAGCACCGGGAAAACTTCACGGCCTACTGCCAGTGGTATGACCAAATGGCCGCTGAAAATCGCGCCACCCTAGCCCAAATGCGGTGTGAACTCAACCTATTGGCTTGGTTCAGTGGACGTGGGGGCGGCTAAAGCAAGGCTGGCCTAACTGGTGCATCGCTACAGCAACTCCAGTTCATCCGCCTTGAGGTGGGCGCGGAAGGGACGCTTGGCACCGTCTACGGCAAACTCCACCTGAACGGGAAAATTGGGGCTGATGGGACGGCCTTGGTAATCACTCAACAGCCCCACGACCGTACCCTCTAAACCTTTGGCGTCAAAGGCTTCATTGCGGTGCAGCGGGTGGTGGTAAAAAACAACCGATTCTTTAACGCGAACTCGATTTCCAACATCCATAAGCACACACTCGCCTTTTCGGATCCCTTCGCTTGTCTATGTACTAGCGAAGATCGATATCTACACAGCCCTATCATCTTTACACAGGATGGGACATGGCCTACACCCTGGCTGACGACAAGGGGCAGAACCGGCTACCGTCGGCCCCATGATGCCTGCGGAGGGTGGAGGATTGGGGGGGTGGAGGATCCGGTGGCAGACTTGGCTTGAGGGGAATGGAGAGGGCACCGGGGGCAAGGGGCGATGGCCAGACTGAGAGCGAGGTTAAGTCCCTTAACGGCCCGTGAAGAACCCTATGGTTTGTTATCAACTTTGTGAGAAAGGCCGCGCGGCCTGGGCGACCATGGCCTAATAGGAGGTGAAGCGTTAGGCAAATATACTCATGGTTGACTCTTCAGATCAAACCTTCATGACCTCCCTTCAGCAATTGGTGATGGCCCTGCTGGCCGACCACGCCTACAGCATTTGTGAACTCGCCCAAGAATGCGCTCAGCAATTCCATGAGCCTATGTGCGAAATCATGACTCCCCTAGCCGATAGCCTGTGTGAGCTAGTGGATGGAGGCCGCGTCCACTACGACCGTTCCCACCATCTGGTAATGTTAGGATAACGTCCCCAGGTTCCCCTGCACTGCGCCACCTTCACCGGATTATTTTAGACGTCCAGCGGGCTAGGCATTCAATAACTCTGCCATTCGTAGCGCCATGGCGGCCATCTCTGGATCTCGTTGGGCCGCTAGGGCGCTTCTTTCTTGGAAAGCGTGGCCAATTTCCGTGGTTTGGAGCAGGTGACGGGCTTCAACCATGAGTTCATCGGCTCGGACAAGGGGCTGGGGCTGCTTGGCCATCAACACTTCGTCTATTTGCACAATGAACTGCGAAATGGGCCGTAGCCAGCTAAATTGCTCGTGGCTCAGCACGAGGCGCAGGTATTCGCCCTTGTGGGGAATGGGGCCGTGGGTGGCTTCATAGGCGTCTTTTTCGGCCTCCATCAGGTGTTTGTGAGCTTTCAGCAGTAGGGAACGCAGTTCGCGGAGCTGGGCAAAGGCGGGGTCGGAGGCGGGATTACCAACGGTCATGGCGCAGGGGTGGGGCGTGAATACTGCCCTCACCTTTTCACGAAAGGCCGATGTTTTCAAGGGGGTGGCATTTCCAGCAGCAATTCTCATTTTGGCAAATTGGCCGTTCACCCTGAGCCTGTCGAAGGATGACAAGGCGGTGAAAAGGCTTCGACAAGCTCAGCCTGAGCGGTATCTT
>JALQST010000258.1 GCA_023264315.1 Nodosilinea sp. BSH.14 | reverse complement strand
GTGGTTTCCCCGGTTTCGAGGTTCGTGAGCATGGGTTCGGCCCCGTCGGAGCAACCACAGGTTACGCACATGGCACGGTCTCCATAGAAAGAATCACCAGTCCTTGTCCGGCAATGATATCGATAGCTAGACTATCGCACTGGTCACAAATGCCGTAGGGCACCTCCAGGGGCATTTCGTGGCCACAGTTTCGGCAGCGCCCCCGCCCCGGCACGGTGAGAATGTCCAAGTCGGCCCCGGCCAAGAGTGTATTGGGGATACAGGCTTCAAAGCAAAACTGAATGGAATCGGGCAAAATGGCCGAAAGTTCACCAATTTCTAGGGTAATTCGCCGCACTGCTGCCCCCTGGGCAGCGTCAACCACGGCGTCAATGATGGTCTGGGTAATACTGAGTTCGTGCATGGGCCTATCCGCAGGCAGTGATCTCCCAGGGTATCGCCTAGGATATCTTCCCGACGGGGCATCGTCGATCTGGGAGTCTATGGCTCCCCTAGATTCAGCCCAGGGTTAGCCGACCCTATGATTTGATAAGATCGGGCAAGCATAGATTATTAAACCTCCCTTAACCCTATTTGCCCTAGACGAATACCCTAGGCCCAACCGGGGAAGGGTTGACGGCTGATCTGTCCTCCTATCGGGCGATCAGCGTCTTGTTTATGCGGTAATGGCCCGTTGCCCCCCTTGGGCCAGTCCCATCGCCCCCACCTCCTGTCACCGACCCTATCACCCTGCACGTGCAATGACCTTCCCCACCGAAGCCTTGGCCTATGCTGATGAACCCACCGTAGCGCAGGGGTCACAGCCAGAACGCCCTGACAAACCCGAAGAAGCTTGCGGCATTTTTGGCCTCTATGCCCCAGGGGAAGACGTGGCTCGGTTGGCCTATTTTGGCCTGTTTGCCCTCCAGCACCGGGGACAAGAGTCGGCGGGCATTGCCACCTTCGACGGCCACCAGAGCCACTGTCACAAGCACATGGGCCTGGTGTCCCAGGTGTTCGATGATCACATTTTGAAGAGCCTACCGGGGCAGATTGCCGTGGGCCACACCCGCTACTCCACGACGGGCTCCAGCCATGTGTGCAACGCTCAGCCCGCCATTGTGCCCACCCGCCTGGGGGATTTAGCCCTAGCCCACAACGGCAACCTGGTGAACGCCGCCGACCTGCGGGTGGAACTGCTGGATCGCAACCACGACTTGATCACCACCACCGACTCGGAGATGATCGCCTTTGCCCTCGCTGAAGCCGTCAACGACGGGCTGGACTGGGTAGAGGCCGCCGCCCAAGCCTTCAACCGCTGCCAGGGAGCCTTTAGCCTCACCATTGCCACCCCCGACGGCATTCTCGGAGCCCGGGATCACCAGGGTATTCGTCCCCTGGTGCTGGGCGTAATGGGCAGCGACATCCCTGCCAAGGGCCGCCCCGCCCATTACGTGCTGGCCTCAGAAACCTGCGCCCTGGACATTATTGGGGCCACCTACGTACGGGATATTCTGCCCGGAGAACTGGTGTGGATTACGGATCAGGGGCTGTGCTCGGTGCAGTGGGCCGAGGCCACCCAGCGCAAACTCTGCGTCTTCGAGATGATTTATTTTTCCCGCCCCGACAGCATCGTCAACGGGGAGAGCCTCTACAGCTATCGGCGGCGGCTGGGCCACCAACTGGCGAAGGAATCTCCCGTCGAGGTGGATCTGATCATGGCAGTGCCTGACTCCGGTGTTCCGGCGGCCATTGGCTTCTCCCAGCAGTCCGGCATTCCCTACGCCGAGGGGCTGATCAAAAACCGCTACGTGGGCCGTACCTTCATCCAGCCCACCCAGTCCATGCGGGAGGTGGGCATTCGCATGAAGCTGAATCCCCTGCGGGATGTGCTGGAGGGCAAGCGGGTGCTCATTGTTGATGATTCCATTGTGCGGGGAACCACCAGCCGCAAAATCGTCCAGGCCCTGCGCGATGCCGGGGCCACGGAAGTTCATATGCGGATTTCCTCGCCCCCCGTCACCCATCCCTGCTTCTACGGCATCGACACCGACAACCAGGATCAGCTCATCGCCGCCACCAAATCCACTGAAGACATCGCCAAACAAATTGAGGTAGATTCCCTCGCCTACCTCAGTTGGGAAGGAATGCTGATGACCACCTACCAGGAACCCGGTAGTTTCTGCTCCGCCTGTTTCACCGGACATTACCCCGTGGAAATCCCAGAGCCCTTCAAGCGATCTAAGCTGAAGTTTGAAGCGAAACAGGCCGTCACGCACTAATCCCAGCCCCAGCCCCAGCCCCAGGACGGCCTGGGGCATAATCTGCCCTGACCCTAGTCCTCATTCATTCCCCAAAACCGACCGTGGAAGAACAACAAACCTCCTCAGAAGTGATCACCCTCCTCTCCAGCCGCGAACTGGAGAAAATGCGGAAAGCCTGCCAAATGGCCGCCCAACTGCTGGACTACCTCACCCCCTACGTGAAGCCCGGGATCAGCACCCTAGAACTGAACGACCTGGCCGAAGACTGGACAAAGAAACGAGGTGCCGTGAGTGCGCCCCTAGGCTATGAAGGGACGGTGATGCCCTTCCCCAAGTCCATCTGCACTAGCGTGAATGAGGTGATTTGCCACGGCATTCCTCGGGCGGAGGAGATTCTGCGCGATGGCGACATCATCAACATTGATGTCACCCCCATTGTGGACGGCTACCATGGCGATACCTCCCGCACCTTCCTCGTGGGGAACGTGGCCTCCCGCACCCGCAAGCTGGTGGAGGTGACGGAGGAATGTATGTGGCGCGGCATCCGCGAAGTGAAGCCCGGAGCCCGCATTGGCGACATCGGCGCGGCCATTCAGGAATATGCCGAAGCCGAAGGTTTCTCGGTGGTACGAGATTTTGTCGGCCACGGCGTCCACCGAATTTTCCACACCGCTCCCCAGGTGCCTCACTACGGCGTGCGTGGCAAGGGCAAAAAGCTGCGCCCCGGCATGGTGTTCACCATTGAGCCCATGATTAACCTTGGATCCCATGAAGCGGAAATTCTGACCGATGGCTGGACGGCCCTCACGGTGGATCGCCAACTCTCCGCCCAGTTTGAACACACCGTTGCCGTCACCAAGACGGGCGTAGAGGTACTGACCCTCTCCCCCGCTAAGGTGCTAGCCTAGGGCCTCCAAGCTCGGAAACGCTAGGATGGTGACGCCTGGGGCCAGGACTTCGGTATCTCGGGTAGGAACTTGACGAGGATATTGGGTCAGGGGATTATTCAGGCTATGCCCGATGTGGGCTAACCCACCCGCACCACCAGTCAGAAAACTGTCTGTCCTTCGTCCCCGGACAGCGATAGCTATGACAGCCTAGGGGAAAACTCGCAGACTGTGCTCCCCCTATGGTGCCATTCTTCCATCATTCTTATCCCGCCGGGACTGGCCCAGGTCGATCATCGGGGCCAACCTCGTTATCGCCCAACCTCTGGCGCTGGTCTGGCGGAGGAATTTTGTTGGGGGTTTCAATCCTACTGCATGGGCTGATGTTGGCCCTGCCCACTGCCCCAACGCCAGTTCCCCCAGCAGAACCCGTCATCTTAGAGCCATTCAGCCATAGTCCAGAGGCATCATCACCCCCCGAGGATCCCATTCAAGTAGTGCGTTTACCGGGTCAGAGTTCTCCGGCAGGCACTCCCTCAGGGCGATCATCACCGGGAGCCACGCCAGTTCCACCACCGCTCCCCCGTCGCCCCCAGCCAACGGTGGCCTCGCCCCCGGTCACGATCTCCCCACCACCCGCGCTACCCCTGGACACCCCAGCCCCCAGCCCTGCTCCAGAGAGGGCTTCCGATGCGGATGTAGTGCCCGCATCGGAACCTGCGTCGGAACCAGTTCCCACGCCTCCTGGCTTGATTTACAACAACCAAGTCCAACCACTCACCACCGATACCCACGATTTTCTCACCTGGTACAATGACCAGGATTGGAATGGCTTTGATCTCGTTCCCCTGCCTAACACCAAGGAACTCGCTGTCCTCGAGGTGCCTTACCCAGGGGAAGTCTGTCTGACCAGACCAGCCGCGCCAGGTCGTCTAGAGGTGATCCTTACCTCCGACGGCCAACTACACCGCGCTCCTCGGTTGTTGGCAACGACGGGGTATGACGATCTGGACGCTGCGGCGCTAGCCTGTGCTGCCGAACAAAGCTACACCGAAGCGGCCAACCCTAATTGGCCCAACCCCACCGTTTACTGGTTACCGATTACGGTGCAATACCAAGGCCCAACGGATTGCCCACCTAATCCAGGATCTACCCCTCCGTAGGTTTTCATTTGAACCGGGCTGGAGTGTGGCCTGGATGCATGAGTCACGAGGCCCCATGGATGCCCAGACTTTAATCCACCAGGTGAATGCGACCGGCTTTCACCTGGTCGAACACTTGGTTAATTTGGTGACGTTCTTCGGTGGATAGGGCGCTGCTCAGGAGCGCTGCGGACAGTTTGAGGTGGTCGCGACGCTTCAGCACCCCGTGGCGCATGGCTTCGGACACGTAGAGCTCAATCTTTTGTGGTGAATGACGGGAGGTAGATGACGCCATCGATAGCCTGACCCTGTATTTAGGAAAGATGATATTTAGAAAAAGATGATTGGCTGGAAGCATCCCGTAGCTTGAGGCGCAAAGGCTAGGTTCGTTGTACCCGGTGTTGTATCCCGAGCTACGAGACCATAATTTTAATTCATGGATCACCATGGAAGATAGAAGGGGATTCACGGATTGTCCAGAGAGGGAACGGCCAGCGCCATGCGGGGTAAGTTGATTGTGTTTGAGGGAGTGGAGGGCTGTGGCAAATCCACCCAAATTCAGCGGCTACGGGAGAGCCTAGCCCAGATGGCTGATTTTCAAGCTCTGCAAGCCCAGGGGATCATTCCCAAATTGCTGATTACCCGTGAACCGGGGGGCACCGATCTAGGGCTAGGGCTGCGGCGGCTGTTGCTAGAGAGTCACCAAGTCGGCATTGCGCCACGGGCGGAACTGT
>JALQST010000257.1 GCA_023264315.1 Nodosilinea sp. BSH.14 | reverse complement strand
TGCTGCGGATTCCCAGGGCGTCAAGTTCTCGGGCGGCGGCGGCCACCATGGAGATGGCGGGATCGACGTAGTGGGTAGTGGGGGGCAGAATGGTCTTCAGCAACGGAGCCAAGTGAGGATAATGGGTACAGCCGTAGATCAGGGTATCAATCTCGGCCTCCATGAGGGGACGCAGGTAGTCCTCAGCGGTTTGGCGGGCGTGGGGCAGATGGATTTGGTTGCCTTCCACGATGGGCACAAACTGGGGACAGCCCACCTGCCAGACCGGCAGGGCGGGAGCCAACTCCTGGATGGCACTCGGATAGGCCTTGCTGTTGACGGTGGCCTGGGTGGCAATGATACCAATCCGCTGACCCACCTGGGTAGCCGCCTGAGCCCCGGGGCGAATCAGCCCAAGGATGGGAAAGTCAAACTCGGCCTGCACCGCATCTAGGGCCAGGGCCGAACTGGTGTTACAGGCCATCATCACCATCTTGACGTTCTGGCTGGCCATCCAGGTAAGGATTTGGCGCACAAAGTAGAGGATTTCTTCGGGGGATCGGGAACCGTAGGGCAGGCGGGCCGTATCACCAAAGTAGATCACCGATTCCTGGGGTAACTGACGATAGATCTCGCGCAGCACCGTCAGCCCACCCACACCACTGTCAAAAATGCCGATACGTGCTGGGGTGGAGGAATCGAGGTGACGGCGTTGGGATCCGTTGTTCATAAGTATTTGTGCCTAGCTGGACGCCAAAGGATTCCATAGAGTGTAGCGGGTCTGACTAGACTAATCAACGGAAGGGAGAAGTTTGCCCGTCATGCCGCCACCCATCTCCCATTCATCGCCCTGGCGGTGGGTCATTAGGGCCGGGGCGAGGGGAACGTTCGGGCTAGTCTGGGCTGGGGGTGGGGCTGGCCACAACGGACTCGGTGGCGGGCAGGGGCGGGGCGTCGATGTCTTTGTCTTCAAATACCAGGCGCAGGAGCGGTGGAGCCAAAAAGGTGGTGAGAATGACCATCACAATGATGGCGGCATCCAGGGATTCCGAGAGCACCCCACTGGCGGCACCCACCCCGGCAAAGACGAGCCCTACTTCCCCCCGGGGCACCATGCCAATGCCCACGGCAAGGCGGTTGATGCCCGGTTGGCCAAATACCGCAAAGCCCGTTATCACCTTGCCCACAAAGGCCACCACCACGAGGAAGGAGGCGATAATCAGCCCGGGTCGGTTGTTGGGGTCGAGAGGATTGAGGACGCTGATATCGGTTCTGGCCCCCACGGTAATGAAGAAAATGGGTACCAGCATATCGGCGATGGGGTTAATTTGCGCCTCTAGTTCCTTGTGTTTGCTGGTTTCGGCCAAAATTAACCCGGCAGCAAAGGCTCCTAAAATGGCCTCGAGGTGAATGGCGGCGGCAATGTAAGCCAACACAAAGGCAAAGATCAGGGAACTAATCAACACCTGTCCACGGGTGCGCAGTTTGTCTACCAAGACCATGAAGTAGGGGCTGAGCAACCGCCCCACCAAGATAGACCCCACCAGGAAAACAGCGGCCCCAATCACCAAATAGACCACATTGAGGATTTCGATTTCCCCGGTTTTGGCCAAACTCGCCACCACGGCGAGGACGATGATGCCCAGCACGTCGTCTAGCACGGCGGCCCCGATAATAATCTGGCCCTCCGTCGAGCTGAGCTTTTGCAACTCAGCCAGGACTTTGGCCGTAATCCCGATGCTGGTGGCCGTCAACGCCGCTCCGGCAAACACCGCTGGGATGGTGTCCACCCCAAACAAGGCAATCAATCCCGCTGTTCCTGCGGCGAAGGGTACCGTGACCCCAACCACCGCTACCACCGCCGCCTGGGGGCCAACCCGCAGTAATTCCTTCAGGTCAGACTCGAGGCCGATTTCAAACAGGAGGATAATCACCCCAAGTTCCGCCAGCACCGAGAGGGCTTCGCTTTCGCTGGCAAACACCCGCGAGAGGCCATCTTCGGGGGCAATGCCCGTCACCCAACTGACAAAATTCATCAACATCGAGTCGGGATTAGCCCCGGCTTCGGGGAAGACAATCAGGTGTAGGGCCGACACCCCCACGACCACGCCGCCAATCAATTCTCCTAACACGGGCGGCAGGTTGACGCGGGCACAGAGTTCGCCGCCAACTTTGGCCGCCAAATACACCACAATCAGGCTCAGCAAAACACTGGCCAGCACCAGGGGTTCGATCTCGGCCTCGGCCATCTCCGCCAGCCAGGACACCGAGGGAAATAGGGTTATCCATGGATCGGGGGGACCCACGGCTGGGGAAACCCAAGGAGGGACGGTGCCGACTAGGCCGCTGATCCAATCCACCATTCAGGCCGCCAAAACTCAACTTATTCAATGTACATGAGTTTCCCAATCGCAAAGAGTTCGCCATAAGCGGCAAAAAAGGCCAAAATCCACCGCAAACCCGAGGGCAGATCCCCCCTGCCCCCTCGTAACCATCGGGGCCGCCCCATCAAAGCGCCCCTGATTAAGGGGGCTTTCGGGGAAGTCTCAAGGCATGACGACATCAGGCCCATCGGTGCCTCAGCCCTAGCCCAGGGGAATTGAGAGGGCGGGCGGGGTTATGAAAACATCCGGTGGGAGAGGGATGGCATTTGGCGGCGTACCTGGGCAAGGCGGTTGGGGTTAATTTCGGCGATGGCCACCCCGGTGGTGGTGCCGGCATCGGCCAAAACGATGCCCCAGGGATCGATAATCATGGCGTGACCGTGGGATTGGCGACGGCTGTTGTGGAACCCGGTTTGGGCCGGGGCGATGACGTAGCAGGTGTTTTCGATGGCGCGGGCTTGGAGCAACACCTGCCAGTGGTCTTTCCCGGTGAATTCGGTGAAGGCGGCGGGCACCACCAAAATTTCCGCCCCCTGCTGGGAGAGGTGGCGATAGAGTTCGGGGAAGCGCACGTCGTAGCAAACGGACAGGCCAATGATGCCGAAATCCTTTGATGGGAAAACATCGGGCAGGAGGTGCCCGGAAATGACAATGTTGGATTCACGGTAGGTGTTGCCGTCGGGCAGATTCACGTCGAACAGGTGAACTTTCTCGTAGCGAAGCAGTTCTTGGCCTTCCGGGGAAACCAGCAGCGCCGTGTTGAACACCTTGCCTTCCTTGGCAGGCACCGGGTAGCCGCCGCCGATCAAGGTCACCTGGTAGCGCTGGGCCATGGTTTTGAGGAAAGTTTCGCTGGCCTGACAGATCTGCTCGGCCTGGGCAATTTTGGCGTCCTCATCCCCCAAAAAAGAGAAATTCTCCGGCAGTGTGACCAGCTCTGCCCCCTGGCGCACCGCCAAATCAATCAACTCCTCGGCCTGGGCCAGATTGTTGTCGAGGTCTGGCACACTGGTCATCTGTACGGCGGCTGCCCGGTAGGCTCTCATAGAATCGGCAATGGGGTGTAAGGTTGAACCTCAATTTTATGCGCTAGGGGTACCCTTAACGGGTGGGAATTGTCCCTGAGAGAAAAATCCGGGCTGAAAATCCTGACAAAATGCTGAATGTTCGGTCCAGCCATCCCCATCCCTGGAGCCAATCGCGTAGGATACGTCTAATTCGAGTAAAATTCTTTGAAAAAATTCAGTTCAAATATACTATATAAGCATGATGTCTAGCCTAGACAGGTGTAGCGTTATGGCTTCCTTAACTCTTTGCCCCGGCGCACGGGTACGGCTGAAGGGCCAAGACGATCATGTGCCAGACTTCTACGTGGTGCGTTGCGAGCACGACCGCTGCTGGATTCGCCAGAGGAACTGGAATCCAGAGGTATCCATCACCGTCCAGTTTTCCCAACTTTTCGTCCCTGGCCCATCGTCAATCGTCCGGGCGTCTGGGGGCGAATCCCTTGCCCTGCCCACCCTCGCACCCCTGCCCTTGGCCCCGGCGGTGGCAAGGGCTCCAGAACCACAGGATAATGTCATCGATATGGCGGCCTACCGTCGTCGCAAGGCCCGCTAGGCTCAAGGGATTCTGCCTTTTTGGGGATGGCCCCTTTGGGCCTTAGTCGCCGGGGATGTGGTTCGAGAACACGTAAATTCGCTGGGTCTCCAGGGTTCCGGCTAAGTCCGAGGGTTTGACATCCTCCGTGGGATTGCCCCGGTGGAACATTTGGTGACTGAGGTTCACCTGGAGTCCGCTGAAGGGGTCACTGCCGTTGGAAATGAGAAACGCCATTTGGCTGAGATCAGGCCAGGTGGCCAAATCATCCAGGATGGCGCTGATGGCCTGAAGTTGGGCATGGTGGGCTTCGCTGTACCAATCTGTCGTCACGGCCTCCACCTGCTCTAGGCCCAGGTGGATAATCTG
This sequence comes from Nodosilinea sp. BSH.14, assembly GCA_023264315.1. GTDB lineage: Bacteria > Cyanobacteriota > Cyanobacteriia > Phormidesmidales > Phormidesmidaceae > Nodosilinea. The sequence continues at coordinate 675 of JALQST010000257.1, read as the reverse complement.
GTGGGGCTGGCTAAACAGAGCGGATGCTACGGATCGAGCTTCCTCTTGCAGCAAGAGCCCGTTTTGTTGGGCCAAGTGGCGTAGGTTTTCCAATTTCTCGTAGCGGTCTTCGGTGGACAATGGCCCCCGCTGCCAGTGAATCGCCACCGTTGCCAGGTAGGTTTGCAGCATCAGGTGGCCCAGCTTTTGGGCCTTGGTGGAAAGGTAGTTGGAGTTGTAGGGGGTGGCTTCGATGATTAGCGGCACCCGGTTGACCATGTCCAGGCCGTAGCCCTTGAGGCCCGCAATTTTGCGGGGGTTGTTGGTAATCAGGCAGAATTTTTTCACGCCGATGTCGTTGAGGATTTGTGCCCCAATGCCGTAGTTGCGCTGATCCACGGGCAGGCCCAGCTTTTCGTTGGCCTCCACGGTATCCAGGCCCATATCTTGTAGGGAGTAGGCTTTGAGCTTGTTGACTAGGCCAATGCCCCGGCCCTCCTGGCGCAGATACACGACCACGCCCCGTCCGGCGGATTCAATCATTTTGAGAGCAGCCTGAAGCTGCATTCGGCAATCGCAGCGCAGGGAACCAAAGGCGTCCCCAGTGAGACATTCAGAATGCACCCGCACCATGACGGAATGATTGTCGAACGTCGCAGGATCGCCTTTCACCAGGGCGACGTGTTCGGAATCGTC
>JALQST010000256.1 GCA_023264315.1 Nodosilinea sp. BSH.14 | reverse complement strand
AGGGCCGCACTGACCAACCCCAGGAACAGCGGGTGGGGGGTGCTGGGGCGAGACTTGAATTCGGGGTGGAACTGGCTGGCAATGAAGAAGGGATGGCTAGGCAGTTCCACAATTTCCACTAGACGACCATCGGGGGAGGTGCCGCTGACCTGGTAGCCCGATTCGAGGAACAGGTTGCGGTAGGCGTTGTTGAACTCGTAGCGGTGGCGGTGGCGTTCATAGACGACTTCTTCGTCATAGAGGCGGCTGGCCAGGGTGTTGGGAGCGAGGCGACAGGGATACAGCCCTAGGCGCATAGTGCCGCCCAAATCCACCACGTCCTGCTGTTCGGGCAGCAGGCTGATTACCGGGTTGGGGGTATCGGGATGGAATTCGGAGCTATCAGCATTGTCTAGGTGAGCCACATTCCGTGCCCATTCCACCACCGAGCACTGCATCCCTAGGCATAGCCCCAAGAAGGGAATGCCCCGCTCCCGCACGTACTGAATCGCCTGGATTTTGCCGTTCACCCCCCGGGTGCCAAAGCCACCGGGCACCACCACGCCATCCATCAGGCTGAGGTAGGTGTCGGCCCCGTGGGTTTCGATGTCTTCGGAGTTAACCCAGTGGATTTGGAGGGCGGCTTGGCGGGTAATGGCAGCATGGCGCAGAGCTTCCACCACCGATAGGTAGGCATCACTGAGGCTGACATACTTGCCGACGATGGCAATATTCAGGGGACGGCTAGAGCTAGAAAGCCCATTGACAATGGCTTCCCAGGTGGCTAGATGGGGCTGACGCGGCTCCATAGCCAAGATCTTCATCGCCTGTTCCGCCAGTCCTTCCTGCTCTAGGTTGAGGGGCACTTCGTAGATGCTGCTGGCATCCTGACAAGTCACCACCGACTCCACCGAGACATCACAAAACTCAGAAATCTTCTCCTTCATCGGTTCTGACAGCGGCACCTGGCAGCGGCAGACCAAAATATCCGGCTGGATGCCGATGGAGCGCAGTTCCTTCACCGAGTGCTGAGTGGGCTTGGTCTTGAGTTCGCCAGCGGAGGGAATCCAGGGAATCAGGGTGACGTGCATATACAGCACATCCTGCCGCCCCACGTCCTTGCGGAACTGGCGAATAGCTTCGAGAAAGGGCAGCGATTCAATGTCGCCGACGGTGCCGCCGATTTCCGTAATCACCACGTCGGGGTTGGTGTTGCGGGCCACCCGATGCACCCGATCCTTAATTTCGTTGGTGATGTGGGGGATCACCTGGACGGTGCCGCCCTGGTAGTCGCCCCGGCGCTCCCGGTTGATCACCGCCTGGTAGATGGATCCGGTGGTGACGCTGTTCAGCCGCGACATGGCCGTATCGGTAAAGCGCTCGTAGTGGCCCAAATCGAGGTCGGTTTCGGCCCCGTCTTCGGTGACAAACACCTCCCCATGCTGGAAGGGGCTCATGGTACCGGGGTCTACGTTGAGGTAGGGGTCGAGCTTGAGGATGGATACCGAGTAGTCCCGCGACTTTAGCAGCCGCCCCAGACTAGCGGCCACAATGCCCTTACCAATACTGGACACCACGCCGCCTGTTACAAACACAAACTTGCTCATCGCTGCCAAACCCCAGACCCTTAGCCCGTTAATTGTGCCACATTGCGCTAGCCCCTGGGGCCGCCCCAAAGGCCGGGAGGCTGGCCCTAGGACGGAGGCCGCTCGGCTTGCCAGATGGTTTCTAGGATGAAGGGCAGGGCAGCGGTTTCGACGGAGATGGAGTGGATACCCCAGGTGATGAACTTCGCAATGAGGTCGGGATGGCGCACGGGGGCCTGTCCACAAATGGAGCAAATCAGGCCGCAACGGTGGGCTTCTTGAATCAGGTGGGCCATGGCCATTTGAATGACGGGATGGCGTTCATCATAGGCGGAGGCCATGGTGGGCTGATCGCGATCCACCGCAAGCAGCAGTTGGGTGAGGTCGTTGGATCCGATGGTGATGCCGTGCACCCCCGCCTGGGCATAGGCCGGCAGCGAAAAGAGCACCGAGGGCACTTCGGCCATAATCCACAGGGCAAAGCCGTCGTAGTCCATCAGCCCGACCCGTTGAATATACTGGCGACAGGCCAAGACCTCTTCCACCGTGCGCACGAAGGGCAAAATCAGCTCTAGGTTGGTGTATCCGGCCCGTTGCAGGGTGGCCAGTGCCCCTAGCTCCACCTCAAACAGGCGGGCGTCGATGTTGTAGCTGAGGGTGCCCCGTAGTCCCAGCATCGGATTGGGTTCGAGGGGCGGGCTCCCGAGCAGGGCCTGCCATTCGTGGGATCGCAGATCCAGGCTTCGATAGCGCAGGGGCTTGGAGCCCAGGACTTTCAGAATGGGCTCAAGCTGTTGCGCAATCCGGCTTTGCAGCTCGGCCCCATGGCCTTCGTTGACCCAGTGCCAGGGATGTCGCCCCTCCAAAATATCGAGCAACAGCCACTCTGACCGCAGCAGCCCCACCCCGGCGATGTGATCCACCGGCAAGGTATCCAACCGCTGAAGTTGGCTGAGGTTCGCCATCACCTTGGTGCGCAAGGCCGGATAGTGATGGAAGGGCCGGGGCAACGGCGGCGGGGCCGGAGGAGCCGCCATCAAGGGCGGCACACGGGACTCATCCAAACCGTAGATGACCCCTCGATCCCCATCGAGGAAGAGGGGCATGGCGTCGTCTAAAAGCTGGGTGGCCTGGGGCGCACCCACCACCGCCGGAATGCCAATTTCCCGCGCCAAAATGGCCGCATGGCAGGTGGCTCCCCCCTGTTCTGTGACAATGCCCGCCACCGTCGTCAGTTGAAAAAAGACATCGGGCTGAAGATCAGGGAGCACCACAATGGCATTGGCGGGCAGGGGGCGAGGCAAATCCTGGGGCTGACGAGCCACGACGGCAATGCCCTGCACCTGACCGGCGGAGGCTCCAATACCCTTCACCACCGTGTTAATGGCGGGCAGCCGGGGCAGCGATGGGGGGGAGGACGGAGACGAGACGGTGACGGGGGCAACCCCCGGAACGGGTGACGACGGCGGTGGCGGCGGAAAATAGGGGATCACCTGGGTAATCCAAAACTGCCAGCCTTCCCCCTGATCATCGGGGCAGAGCACCCACTCTAGCTCAAGGTCAAAGGATGCGGCGGCGGTGGCCCCCCAGGGATCGGCGGCCAGCACCTGACGACTGCGCAGCCCCAAATCCAGTAAGTGATCGACTTGCTCCAGGGTCAGGGGTGAGGCCAGGGTGGGATCATCGCGCTGCATGACCCGCAGTGCTCCTCCCATAACGCTCCCCCCCGTCCCGAGCCTAGGCATGACCAAGGAGGATGCCTCTAGTCTTGGGAGGATGCGGTATACCTGCTCCTGAAAGCCCGGTTGCCACTGGAGACTGTCTGGCTGTGCCAAGGCCATCTGACCACGGGCAGGGATGGCTTCTCCCCGGGTCAAGGGTAGGCCTAGCCCCTCGACACAGTCCCAGGTCGCGTGTTTTGCGCTCAACCGCAGGGTGCCCGATACAAGGGCTGGATAGACGGGCATCACCAGGGTGGCCAAGGGCAACTGAGCGGGAGCCTGACGGCGGTGTCGCCACACCATCAGGCTACGGGCGGACAGCACCTCTGTCCAAAATTGTTGGAGTGCTTTGGCGAGGGGCACCAGGGCAGCACTGCCCATCTGCGCAGGCAAAATCCCAAGGCCCAGGTCAGCCTGCTGGCGAGTGAGGGGGCAACCGAAGGACGCCCGCAGGATCCAGATGGGATGAGGCCAATTCGCCAAATCTGCCACAAGGGCGGCGGGCAGGTCTGCTGTGGCCAGGGCTTGCTGGGCCTTTTGACTGAGGCGTTGCAGCTCGTGGAACCCCGCCCGGTCAATCCGATCTAAATGTGCTAAGTAATCGCTAATAGCCGGATTGATCGCCGTGGTCATCGTCTCCTGCCATGCTTGGGCTGGAATAATCCGCCCTGTGGCCACAGGCAACTGTTGCCGACCGAGCAAGCCCAGGCTGTAAGCTTTATAGCCCACCTGCGGCAAATCGTTTGCACAGACCTGATCCAAGGGTTGCAGCCAAGACATGGCAGAGACACAGCCAAAGATAGGGTGGTCAATTTTTTGCTTGTTATCAGTGGCCTAATTGCTCGGGGGATCGGTTATCGGTGAATTCATAGGAGAAAACACGGCTTCACCGAGCCCCAGGGGATCGAAAGAACCGAGCTAGGGCGGGAATCCTGCCTGCCACGAAGACCGCTGAGATGTCTGTTCTAGCCTCAGGGTGGGATCGGCTGAGCAGGCATCATCGTCAACGCTAAAACCGTCTAGGGTTTTGACGATGACCTCACCCCCAGCGCTGTGATCGGATTCCAGACCTCCAATCCCGCGAAAACCGAGAGCGAGAATGAGGCCGGGTAAGGCCTAAGAAAATGGAGTTGTTATCTCTCCACTGTACGTCCAACCAGCGGGATCTGGGTAGATCACCCCGTCGGAACGAAACCGCACGGGGCACTAGGGATACAAATCTACGTCGATTGGCCCTCGCCCCAGAATTTCCCCCGCCCCACAATGGAATTCACCGGGGTACCACTCCTGGAACCAATGGGGATGACCGTGCTCTATTCCAGCGTTCCATCCTAGCGCTCTATCCCGACGATCACCCCCCAGAAAACCCCAGATGGTCACACCTATCAGGAGCTACAGCGATGGGCAGAGAACGAGACCATAGATCCTGGCGACGGGGCACCCAGGCCCTGCTGGGGCTGTTCCTCGCGGCCCCCTGTCCGCTCTGTCAGCGCCCAGCGTCCCAGGTAATTTGTCCAGCCTGTGCTCGCCAGATTCACCAGAGCCAGCTATCCGCCCCCCTCGACACCAGCTACCCAGGGTTGCCCGTCCTCAGTTGGGGCCGCTATGAGGACGTCCTGCGCCAAGCGCTGCGCCAGCTTAAATACAGTGACCATCCCGAATTAGCCGGATGGCTAGGGCTAGAACTCGGCAAAACCTGGCGACAACACCCGCACACCGCAT
>JALQST010000255.1 GCA_023264315.1 Nodosilinea sp. BSH.14 | reverse complement strand
GGGTAACGCTATATTGGCTAAAGACTTGAAGACCTGCGGCGGCAGAGAAGACGGCTATGATGACACAGATACTTCACTGGTTCGGTGCAGTTGCTCGCCCCATCTCCCGGCGACGACCCTACCTATGGGGCAGTAGCGTCCTGTTGATGGCCTTCCTGCTGGTTGGCTGTGGCACCAGTAGTCCTTCATCGGATGGCCCCGCTGCCGATGGGAATGCCAGCCCCATGGTAGCGGCGAGCCCAGAAGCCGCTCTAGCCCAACATCTGACGGCAACGGGCAGCGCCATGTACGGAGCCTACTGGTGTCCTCACTGCGCCGATCAAAAGGCCATGTTCGGGGAGGCGGTGGATCAAATACCCTACGTGGAATGTGCAGCGGATGGGGAAAATGCCCAGCCGGATCTCTGTAGTACTAAGGGCATTCAGGCCTATCCCACCTGGGAAATTAATGGTCAGCTTTATCCTGGGGTGAAATCCCTGGACGATCTAGCTCAACTGTCGGGCTACCAAACTGCTCCCTAGCCTCTGAGTCCTAGGGTAGCTCACTTCCCTAGGCAAACATCCTGACCCTGATCTTTCGGCTCCGGCCCTAGGTCGTTGTTTCATTTTTTAAGCCCTTGCACGATCCCAGTTCTCAGTTTCACCATCCTTCCCATGAGGATCTGCCGGAGGTTGAGGCAGGCCGCGACAGTCCAAGCGCCGCCCATCCCCACGTCCACGATCCAGAGTCCTTGCGCCGCCTGGTCAACCGCCTGTCCCGGATTGAGGGCCACCTGCGCGGCATCAAAACCATGGTGCAGGAAAGCCGCCCCTGCCCTGACGTGCTGGTGCAGATTGCGGCGGTGCGGGGTGCCTTGGATCGCGTAGCCCGTCTGATTTTGGACGAACACCTGACGGAATGCATCAGCCGCGCCGCCGAAGTCGGCAATATTGACGACGAAATTGCCGAACTGAAAGCCGCCCTAGATCGCTTTTTGCCCTAACGGATGGCCAAATCCAGGCCATGGGCCTCAGCGGGTACCAGAATCAGGGTTCGCGCCCTCGGTTTTGGCGGTCTTGGGAATCGGCCCCAAAAATCAGCTTAAAATGGGAAGGCTGGGCTCAGAATCTCATGGCCCCGGTTTAGCCTTTTCTAAGGCTGGATGCTGTCACTGGATATGGAAAACGGAATTCGCCCATGATCGTCAAAACTATTATGCAAGTGCTGTGGCTAGTCTCAGCGTTGGGCTTGACCGCCCTTGTCATGCTCCATAGCCCCAAGGGCGATGGCTTAGGGGGCTTAGGGGGACAGGCGCAACTGTTCACCAGTACCAAGAGCGCAGAAACCACCCTAAACCGAGTCACCTGGGCTCTGACGGCGCTGTTCATGGGGTTGACGGTGATCCTGAGCGCAGGCTGGCTAGAAGCCCCGACTGGCTAAGTCTTCCAGGCTAGGCTATCGGCCAACGCGCCCCGGGCAGGGGCGCAGCGAGGGAAGACCTACGGCGAATTGTCCGGGGAGCCATCTGAGGTGTCCTCAGGGGGCAAGCCCGGGTCAATGAGGTTTGCTTTAGAGCGCTTGAGGTCTTTCCACAGGCGCTTAATTTCGTCGTAGGCCTGTTTGGGCGGGATCTTTCCCCCGGTTTCCAAATTGCAAATCAATGAAACCCGCTGGGCGAACTCCTGAAGATTGGCGTTGAAGGCCAAATGTTGGGGGCTGAACTCACCCCAGTACTTGCTACGCGGAAATAGAAAATCGTCCTTGGAGGGCGGTTTGGGGTCGGTCATGGGATCAGGCACCTGGGGGCTGGGGTGATGAGGCCGAGGAGTTGTGATCAACCGGAGGCATCGTCTGGGCTAGTCCGTTTTGATCATAGCGGGAATTCTGGGAATCCGGGGACGGCCCAGGGCTGTCTCGACGGCAGTGAACGGAGAGGGCGATGGCGGCGTCACCCCAACCTGGAACGACAACCCTGCAACGAAACTTGATGATTCATCCCGGCTTCCCCCGTTGCACCGTGGTTTAGATTAAGCTGATCCACAGAGAAAATGAGAAAAACGTTGAATACGTTGCAACCCTTGGCGTTCAACCACCGTCTCCTACCCGATCTTCTACCCTGCTAGCGTGGTGACTGTGCTTAGCCCCTGCCGCCCTTTTGGCCCTCGTTCCCGTCCTTTCCATCGATCCCGATCCTGGGTGAGGATGACAGTGGGGATAATCGGTGTGATGGGCGGAGTGTTGGGAGGGCCACGGGTGGAGGCCGCCGAAGCAGTTCGATTGCGGTTGGGGGGGCTGGCCAAAACCGTCCATGTCGCCGATCTCGAAACCTTTGCCAGCACGGGGGAATTGCCCGCTGGACTGCGGATCTATCGGCCTTTCTTGAACGATAAGGTGCGGGCCACCCTCCAAAATGAACTGGCCATTGACCCGGCGGTGGGGCAGGTCATCCTGGATGAAATTCTCCATACCCCTGGGGGGGCTCCCCTGCTCACCACGATCCAGACCCTTGTTCCCAACCTAACGCCGGAGGATCTTCAGCAGGCCCTAGCGCTGGTGTCTCAGACCGAGGCCAACCCCACCCTAATTGCCGTCCTTAAACAGATCCCCCAGCAGACCCTAGAGGTGGACGTGGGGGCCTGGGTGGCCTGGGCCTCTCAGTTTCATTTAGCCCAGCAGGAAAGTCGTCTCTTGGGCCAAATTTTGCGGCGTGAAATGGCGGCACCGCTGGAGGAAGCTTGGCCCCCCAACCACGTCAATCCCTTTTCCACGGGGTCGGCCCAGGTGGAGCGCTGGGAGATGAGCCTCCAGGATCGAAGTCGTAACCGCAGCATTCCGGTGGATATTTACTGGAGTCGATCCACCCAGGGGCCGCTGGTGGTGATGTCCCACGGGTTTGGGGCGGATCGTCGCTTTTTGGCCTACCTTGCAGAGCATTTGGCCTCCCACGGGCTCACGGTGGTGGCGGTGGAGCATCCCGGCAGCAATGTAACGGCGCTGCTGTCCTTGCCGGAGGCAGACCAATCGACGTCGCCCTCCGGCAGTCGTGTGTTGCCCGCCACAGAATTTTTAGATCGGCCTCGGGACATCACCTACGTGCTAGATCGCCTGGAACGCCTGAACCGCTACTCCTACAGCCTGCGGGGGCGGCTGAACACCAACCAAGTCACCTTCATTGGCCACTCCCTAGGGGGCTATACGGGCCTTGCCCTGGCTGGGGCACCGCTGGATTTGCGGCTGCTAGATCAGGCCTGCGACCAAGTGGATCCGGTGCACCTCTCGCCCTCCGACTGGTTTCAGTGTGCGGCCCTAGATCTGCCCGTGCAGTACGCGAACCTCCGAGATCCCCGCATTCGTCAGTTAATTCTGGCCAATCCGTTAACGGGGCTACTGTTTGGGGAAACGGGCCTAAGCCAGGTCAAGACACCCACCCTGATGCTGGCGGGCACCCTAGACAGCGTCACGCCGATGGCCGCCCAGCAGCTTGGCCCCTACCACCAACTGGCGGGGCCAAAGTATCTCATTACCGCCCTGGGGGCCTCCCACCTCAGCGTGGGCGACCCGGAAAACCTTAACCCCAACCTGCAAGCTATCCCCTTTATGCCCGCCCTGCCCGACGCCAGTACGGGCAACTTACGGCTGTTTTTGAAGGGCATCAGCCTCAGCTTCATTTTGCAGCGCACCGATCAGGCGGCGGCCTATGCGGGGTTCCTGTCCCCCAGCTATGCCGAGGCCTTTTCCACCCCGGAACTCGAACTGGGGATCAACCAAACCCTACCGCCGCAGATCCTGGCTTGGCCAGGGTTGCAACGCCCCACCACCCCCCAGGCCCACCGTCTAGGCTATGGGTCATCGCTGCTCAGGCTACAGTCCATGCTATGGCAGGATCAACTGCACCGGATCCAGCGCCGCATGACCACCCACCGCCGACCCGCCGCCCTGACTAGTCTCGCGCCCTTCTCCCAGCCCTGGCCGATGTCGGCTCAATACCCACCGGCTCCTTCAACACCGGCCCAGATCAGCGGAGAGCAACCCGAGTAACCCCAAGCGTCCAGCCCCCAGACATATCGTCTCCCGCTAACGGGTATAGCCATCGGGAAGGACGGTGCCTTGTACGTCGGTGTGGCGGAGGTTGGCGTAGTCCAGTTTGGCGTTAATCATCACCGCATCCGTGAGGTCGGCCCCGCTCAGGTTCGTCCAGCAGAGTTTGGTGCGGTAGAGGGTGGCCCCCCGCAGGTTCGATCCACGGAGGGTGCTCCAGGTCAGGTTGGTGCCGCGCAGGTTGGCCTTCGAGAGGTTGACATTGACCAGGTGCGATCCGGTCATCTTGGCGCGGCTGAGGTCGGCCCCCTGGAGGTTGGCTCCTTCCAGGGTGGCCCCACTGAGCAGAGCCTCCACCAGGGTGGCGTCCTGGAGGCCAATGCCGTTCATCAGGGCGCTCGTGAGGTTGGCGTGATCGAGAATGGCGTGGGGCATGGCCACCCCCAACATCTTGGCGCGGATGAGGCTGGCCTCCGTCAGGTTGGCGTGGGGCAGCACCGCATGGTCAAAGGTGGCTTCGTTGAGGTTGGCCTCCCGCAGGATGGCGCGGCTGAGGTTGGTGCGAATCAGGTTGACGCTGCGCATCCCCGCCTCACTGAGATTGGCTTCTACGAGGGAGGCTTCTGTGAGGTCAGCCCCAATGAAGTTGCTGAGGAAGAGGTTGGCTTGGTAAAAGTTGGTGTCGGCCAGCTTCGCTTCCCGGAAGTTGGCCCCCACCAGCTTGGCCTCAGAGAAATTGCAGCCCCGCAACACCGCCTGTCGGAAGTTGGCTCCGCACAGGTCTTGCTGGGACAAATTGCCCCCGACAAGTTGGACATTGCGAAAGTCTCGCTCGCCCTGGGCATAGCGGTCTAGCAGGGCTTCAGCGGTAATCTCGGTGGGCGACGGCGGCACCGGAAGCTGGGAATGGGAAGGTTCCAACGGATTATCCAAAGGAGGTCTCTAACGCAACGATGGACGAAACAGGAGGCAAGCCAGGGAACCCATGGAGGGAGGCCCCCAAGAAATGAAATAAATT
>JALQST010000254.1 GCA_023264315.1 Nodosilinea sp. BSH.14 | reverse complement strand
TTTCACCGCTTTTTCACCCTTCGACAGGCTCAGGGTGAACGGCCAATTTGCCAAAATGGGAATTGCTGGCCAACTGGGGCAAAAATCCTCCAGCAATTATAACTTCGAGACTAGTTAGGATGTATTATCCGTGACTGTTGGCGTTGGCTCGTCGAGCATAAAGTCAATCAGATGCTGCCAGGAGTCAACGAGGAGCGACTGGGTTAGGGTCTGAATGTCCTGAAAGAAGCCCGTGCGGGTGCCCCGTTGCTGCCGAATCCGTGGGTACGTCTCATCCATCAGGTGCAAGACCGTGTGAAACAAGAACGCCAAGACATTGAGGGTCAGCAGCGTCATCGACCGGTGATGGTGGCCGTGGCCAACCTTGTGCTGCAGATGATAGCCCTTGGGTTTGAAGACATTGTGGTTTTCAGGCTCGCCTTTCCACCGGGCTCGTGCCGCCTTAACGATATCGGCCACAGATAGGCCAACATGATACTGAAGCTCAGCCGCTGCTCTTCCCTCGCAAGCCTCTAATCCAATACTTGATAGCCTCGCGGCCGCAACGGGTAACTGTCAAATCTCGAATTTATAATTGCTGGGACATGGGGGATTCTGCGGGTTGCCCCGGCATCGGGCTTTATACTGAAGGTTGAATCAAGCCGTTTTACTGCCGTGGGTTGGCAAGCATGATGACCATGACAGTCTGGCCGGGGCGTCCCCATCCCCTAGGCGCAACCTGGGACGGAGAGGGCACCAACTTTGCGCTGTTCTCCGAAAATGCCACCACCGTTGAACTCTGTTTATTTGACGCAGCGGGACAGGAAACTCGGCTGCCCCTGAAGGAAGTCGAAAACTACGTGTGGCACGGCTATGTGCCGGGAATCCAGCCCGGACAATGCTATGGCTACCGCGTCCACGGCCCCTACGATCCGGAGGAGGGCCACCGCTTCAACGCCCATAAATTACTCATCGACCCCTATGCCCTTGCCCTGGATGGCGATGTGCAGATGCATCCCGCTACCTTTGGCTACAACATGGCAGAAATTGCCGAAGAGGACACGGATCTCTCCTTTTCGGCAACCGACAGTGCCGCCTATATGCCCAAGGGCATTGTGATCGACCCTAGCTTTGACTGGGGCGACGACCGCCACCCCGATACACCCTGGCACCGCACCGTCATCTATGAGGCCCACGTGAAGGGCCTCACTCAGCGCCACCCTGATTTGCCGGAGGAACTGCGCGGCACCTATGCAGGGCTGGCCCATCCGGTGATGATTGATTACTTGCAATCCCTGGGCATCACCGCCATCGAGCTGCTTCCGGTGCATCATTTCCACGCTTTTCCGGGGCACCTAGCTGGAACCGGGCTACGCAACTACTGGGGGTATGATTCCCTGAACTATTTCTCGCCCTACGCAGGCTATAGCGCCACCGGAACAACGGGCCAGCAGGTGAACGAGTTTAAGCGCATGGTGAAGGCGCTGCACCGGGCGGGCATTGAGGTGATCCTCGACGTGGTGTACAACCACACGGGGGAGGGCAGCCACCTGGGGCCAACCCTGACCCTGCGCGGCATCGATAACGCCGCCTACTATCGCCTGGTCGAGGACGATCCCCGCTACTACATGGACTTCACGGGCTGCGGCAATTCCCTCAACGTGCGCCATCCCCAGGTGCTAAAGCTGATTATGGACAGCCTGCGCTACTGGGTGCAGGACATGCACGTCGATGGCTTCCGGTTTGACCTGGCCTCTGCCTTGGCGCGGGAACTCTACGAAGTGGACAGCCTCGCCGCCTTTTTCGACATCATCCACCAAGACCCCGTCCTCTCCACCACCAAGCTGATTGCCGAACCCTGGGACATTGGCGAGGGCGGCTACCAGGTGGGCAACTTTCCGCTGCTGTGGTCGGAATGGAACGGCAAGTATCGCGACTCGCTGCGAGACTTTTGGCGCGATCACGACTGTCGCCTAGGGGAATTTGCCTTTCGGATGACGGGCAGTTCCGACCTCTACCAGGCCAACGGCAAGCGCCCCCACGCCAGCATCAACTTCATCACCTGCCACGACGGCTTTACCCTGCGGGACTTGGTGAGCTACAACGACAAGCACAACGAGGCCAACCAAGAAGACAACCGCGACGGCGAAAGCTACAACCGCTCCTGGAACTGCGGCGAAGAGGGCGACACCGACGACCCCGAAATCCTCACCCTACGCCAGCGACAACAGCGCAACTTTTTGGTGACGCTTCTCCTTTCCCAGGGCGTGCCCATGCTGCTGGGGGGCGACGAATTAGGCCGCAGCCAAGGCGGCAACAACAATTCCTACTGCCAAGACAGCGCCATCTCCTGGTACAACTGGCACCTCACGCCCGAAAATCAGCAGCTTCTAGACTTCACCCGCCGCCTGATCCAGCTTCGTCGCCAGCACCCCAACCTCTCCCGCCGCCACTGGTTTCAGGGCCGAGCCATCCACGGTTCCGGCATCCACGACATCGGCTGGTATAACCCCAGCGGCCAGGAAATTACCGAGGAGCAGTGGCACGACGGATCCGCCAAAGCCATCTGCGTTTTCTTCAACGGCGCGGAACTGGTGGCCCCCAACCCCCAGGGGGAGCGCGTGGTGGACGACAGCTTCTTGCTGCTGTTCAACGCCCAACCCAAACCCCAGGACTTCCATATTCCCCCCACCCTCAAACAGCGGGCCTGGACGCTGGTACTTGACACCCAAAAGGACACAGGCTTTGTGGAGGATGCCCACAGCTACATTCCCGATGAAGTCATCACCCTGGCGGATTTTTCCGTGGTGGTGCTGCGCTGTCAGCAGTGCTTTTAGCAGTGCTTTTAATCGGCCTTGCAATGGGCTTTTAATAGCGTTTTCACGGTGGGTGGTCATTGCCCAGCCACGCCCCCGGTGGAATCAGCGCCGGGAGGCATGGCCTTCCTGGGCGATGCGGCGGCTGAGCCAGAAGACGGGCAGGAGCCCCACCAGAATGATGGCGAGGGCGGGAGCCGAGGCTTCCACCAGGCGTTCATCGGCGGCGTATTGATAGACCCGCACCGCCAGAGTATCGAAGTTGAAGGGGCGGATAATCAGGGTGGCGGGCAGTTCCTTCATCACGTCCACAAATACCAGCATCACCGCCGTGAACAGGCTGCTACCCAACAGGGGCAGGTGGATTTGGGTGAGGGTTTGGCGGGGGCTGTGGCCTAGGCTGCGGGCGGCATCGTCGAGGGAGGGCTTGATTTTAGTCAGACCCGCCTCCACCGCCCCGAAGGATACGGCCAGGAAGCGCACTAGGTAGGCCAACATTAGCGCCACGATGGTGCCGCTGAGTAATAGCCCCGTAGACCGGCCGACATGTTGACGCATCCAGGCGTCGATGGTGTTGTCAAACCGGGCCAGGGGGATGAGGGTGCCCACGGCAATGACCGCACCGGGCACCGCATAGCCCAAATTTGCCCCCTGCACGGCCAGCCGCAGCCAGGGGGTATCATTCAGCCGCAGACCGTAGGCCATCACAAGGGCCAGGATCATGGCAATCAGGGCCGTGAGGGTCGCTAGGATCAGGCTGTTGAGGCTGAGGGTGAGAAAGCTTTGGTTGAGGGTGGCGCGGGCGTTGCGAAGGGTCATGGCTAGGAGCAGCCCCACGGGCACCACCAGCCCCAGCAACACCGGAATGCCGCAGGCCAACCCAGCCCCCAAGGCCCGAATCCCGGTTAGCCCGTAGCGGGAGGGGGCCGTGGCTGCCATGCTTTGGTAGTAGCGGGATCGACGGCGAGACCGTTGCTCAACCCACACCAGGGCGAAGATAAACAGGAGCAGCACCGCCGAAAGCTGCACCGCCGCCAGACGATCTCCCATGCCAAACCAGGTGCGATAGATGCCTGTGGTGAAGGTGGGCACACTGAAGTAGGCCACGGTACCGAAGTCGTTGAGGGTTTCCATCAGCGCCAGGGCCACCCCCGCCGCAATGGCCGGACGGGCCAGGGGCAGGGCCACCCGCCAAAAGCTGCGCCAGGGGCCACAGCCCAGGGAACGACTGGCTTCCAGGGTGGCCGTGGACTGCTCGGCAAAGGCCACCTTGGCCAAAAGATAGACGTAGGGATAGAGGGTGAGGCTAAACAGCAGGATGGCCCCCGGCAGGGAGCGAATGTTGGGAAACCAGTACTGATCCGCCTGCTCCCAGCCAAACAGCCCTCGCCAAAAGGTTTGCACCGGGCCAAAGTATTCCAGGGTGTCGGTGTAGACGTAGGCCAAAATATAGGCCGGAGCCGCCAAGGGCAGCAGCAGCAGCCACTCAAACCCGCGCCGCCCCGGAAACTGGCAGGTACTCACCAGCCAAGCTGTACCCACGCCGATGCCCAGCACCCCCAGTCCCACCCCCACCATCAGCACCAGGGAATTACGGATATACTCCGGCAGCACCGTGGTGGCTAAATGCCCCCAGGCATCGCTGGTGCCCGTCAACACACTGGCGAGAATGATTAGCACCGGCGAGACCATCACCAGGGCAATCAACGACACCGCCAGCGTCCAGCCATCGGGCCAGCACAGGGGCAGTTTGGAGACAACAACGGAACGAACCATCGGACTGAAGGGAGAGAACAAGAACGATAGCGTTAATGCTACTTATTCCCTTTAGCTTAGCGTCATATGCGCCCTTCCCCGCTGCCCAACTACGACCACCATCGTGGATGTGGCCTTAGTCCCAGGCCGTGGCGGCGGTGGCGGCGGTGGACAGGTAGGCTTGGTAGCCCCGCCGGGGTTGCCAGAGGACGGCTCCATCTCGTTCGGTACACCACACTTGGATACCCTGTTGGGTGAGGGCGTCTTCCGTGGCTGGGTCAAGGCGACGGCTGGAGGCAATGGCAACGCGGGGCTGGATGGCGGCGATCAGATCGAGCGGCAGGGGTTGGCCATCCCACCACAGCACATCGCTGGCCAGGGGCGCAGGGGTTGTCCTTAGGGCTTGCTGGGCCGCTGGGTCGAGATGGGTGAGCAGCAGCCAGGTCTGCGGGTCGGGGGCGGTTTGGCTAAAGAGGGTGAGCCGCAGGGCCGTAGCGTCTTCCGAG
>JALQST010000253.1 GCA_023264315.1 Nodosilinea sp. BSH.14 | reverse complement strand
CCCACCGGAAGTGTTTTACCACTGGCTACCGGGTTCGAGCTTTTTAGAGTGAGGAAGACGCCAGGGACACACAGTTTGCATTAGTTATTGCAGGCTATCACAGGATTTTTCCGTTTTTTCGTTTCTTAACGATTCGCCCACCCACAATCCACCCGTTTAACCGTCACCCCCAGCATTGAAACTATGGCCGCCCCTCACAAAACCCTCTGTCCCTATTGCGGTGTTGGGTGTGGATTGGAGGTCGTGCCCCAGCCGTCCCGCAACCCCGAAGCATCGCCGGAAACCCAACGCTGGCAGACCAGGGGCGACCGTGCCCACCCCTCCAGCCAGGGCATGGTTTGTGTGAAGGGGGCCACCGTGGCGGAATCCATCGACCAGGATCGACTACTGTACCCAATGCTGCGGGAGTCGTTGGACACCCCCTTTGAACAGGTGTCTTGGGAGGTTGCCCTAGACCGAATTGCCCAACGGATTCGCGAGGTGCTAGACACCCTAGGGCCGGATGGGGTCTGTATGTACGGCTCTGGGCAGTTCCAGACCGAGGATTACTATGTCGCCCAAAAGCTGATTAAGGGCTGCTTGGGAACGAATAATTTTGACGCTAACTCGCGGCTCTGTATGTCCTCGGCGGTATCGGGCTATTTACAAAGCTTTGGCTCCGATGGCCCGCCCTGCTGCTACGAGGATTTAGATCTGACGGACTGCGCCTTCCTGATCGGCACCAACACTGCCGAATGTCACCCCATCCTCTTCAACCGCCTGCGGAAGCACCATAAGCGCAACCCCAATGTGAAGCTGATTGTGGCCGATCCTCGCCGCACCGAAACCGCCCAGGTCGCCGACCTGCACCTGGCTATCCGTCCCGGCACCGACATTACCTTGCTGAACGGCATCGGCCACCTGCTGCTGAAGTGGGGCGCGTTGGATCAGGGCTTCATTGATCGATCTACCCAGGGTTTTCAGGACTATACGGAAGTTCTGCGCCACTACGAACCCAGCATCGTCGCCGAGTGCTGCGGCATCCCCGAAACCGACCTAGAAACCGCCGCCCGCGCCTGGTCCGCGTCCCAATCCGTCCTGTCCCTCTGGTCGATGGGGCTAAACCAGTCCTCCGAGGGCACGGCAAAGGTGTGTTCGCTGATTAACCTGCACCTGCTGATCGGACAAATCGGCAAACCGGGGGCAGGGCCGTTTTCCCTCACCGGGCAACCCAATGCGATGGGAGGTCGAGAAGCGGGTGGTTTGGCCCACATTTTGCCCGGTTATCGACTGGTCAAAAATCCCCAGCATCGCCAGGACATCGAGCAACTTTGGGGTTTACCGGAAGGCCGCATTTCCCCCAGCCGTGGCCTCACCATCGGCGAGATGATCCCCGCCCTAGAACACGACCAAGTGGGGCTGCTGTGGATTGCCGCCACCAACCCCGCCGTCAGCCTGCCCGACCTGAACCGCACCAAAGCCGCCCTGCAACGTTCCCCCTTCACCGTCTACCAAGACGCCTACTACCCCACAGAAACCGCTGCCTATGCCCACCTGCTGCTGCCAGCGGCCCAGTGGGGCGAAAAAACAGGCACCATGACCAACTCCGAGCGCACCATCACCCTCTGCCAAGCCTTTCGGCCCCCGGTGGGCGAGGCCCGCGCCGACTGGGAGATTTTCGCGGAAGTCGGTCGTCGTCTAGGCTTTGCTGAGCAGTTCCCGTTTGTCACCAGCGCCGAAGTCCACCGGGAATTTGTGCAGATCACCCAAGGTCGCCCCTGCGATATGACGGGAATCAGCTACGAAGCCCTCGCCACCCGCCCCATTCAGTGGCCTTGTCCAAGCCAGGAAAATCCTGATACATCTCCCGATAAGCACGACAAACGCCTCTATACCGATCACCGCTTCCATTACCCCGATGGCCGCGCCCGCTTTGTGCCCTACCACGAAAAAGGGCTAGCCGAACCCGCCGATGACCGCTACCCCTTCGTCCTCACCACCGGGCGGCTCTATGGCCACTGGCACACCCAAACCCGCACCGGACGCATCGCCAAAATTCAAAAAATGCACCCCCAGCCGTTTTTGGAAATGCACCCCCGCGATGCCGAACGGCTCCAGTTAGCGGATCAGGACTGGGTGGAGGTGCGCTCCGCCCGTGGCCTCGCTCGACTGCCCGTTTTGGTGATGAAAAACATCCGCCCCGGCACCCTGTTTGTGCCCATGCACTGGGGCGCTCTCTGGGCTGAAAATGCCGAATGCAACGCCCTCACCCACCCCGAAGCCTGCCCCATTTCCCTCCAGCCAGAGCTAAAAGCCTGTGCGGTGCAGGTGGTGCCGCTGTCGTCCTCCGCTCAATCCCAATCATTAGCACAGGTAGAGGAACAAGCATCATCGTCCGTTGCGATGGCTCCACACAATCCGGTAAAATCGTCTAAACCCGAGGCCCATTCGTCCGAAGCGGTTTCACCTGTCTAACCTGTGTCCCTACTCCCTGAATCCATGACTTATTGGGCTCGACAGCTCTTCAAACAATTAAAAAACGATATTCTCCTCAAACGTCTCCATCAGTTTGAGGGCACTATTTCTAAGATATTGTCCATGGGCATGATCGTGGTCATTATTGCCATGGTCATTGATTTGGGCATCGTTATTACACGATCTATTCTGACCACTAGCCCCGGCGATTTTTTAGGACAACCGGTTATTGATATTTTTGGATTCTTTCTTAGTATCTTAATTGCTTTAGAAATCCTTGAAAACATCACGGGATACATTCGCAGTCACGTTGTTCAGGTTGAATTAGTGATTGCGACTGCCCTAACTGCCGTCGGTCGAAAAATTATCATCCTCGACCTTAACCGCATATCTGGCACCACGTTAATCGGGCTGGCGATTGCTATTTTTTCCCTGGCCGTGAGCTATTGGATTGTGCGCCACAGCAACCGAAGTCAGGGCTAGGTGTGAATCGCTAAGCCTAGAAATTAGGCCGCACCCCAGTCAGCAATCCCTCGGTTCTAGAGACATCCCCCCGGCCAAGTTACCGAGGGAAATTGGCCGGCCCGATATTGCACTACTTGACCTCGGTCGTCGGTTTCAAAAACTAGCCGAAATAGATCTTCGCCAGGGGTTTTAGGCGTAAAAATAATGGTTTTGCCGAGGGTCACGGGATTGGCTATGGCCTCTAGTTGGCCCTCATACAGACGCACCAGTTCAGCCTCTGTAGAGCCAATTTTGGCCCCGCTGCGGGTTTCGATCAGGCTACCGGGCCAAACATCTATCCGCAGGATGCGGCCATCAACGACCATCAGCCCCATGGGTTCGCTATTACCCTTAATGCGGTAGTACTGGCAAGCGCCCTGGCCTTGGCCTTCCATGGGGATGGGGGTGAGCCCCGCCGAGGCTAGTTCCTCTAGGGTCATGCCAATCTGGATGGGGCCGAGCCCTATGGTTCTGAGGGGTTCGTTGAGGATGGCCAGCAGCGGTAGGCTTTCGGTGGCGTCTGTGTCGGCAACCTTGGCTAAGGCCCGCTTCATGAGCCGTAGGGAGTTTAGGGGGGCCACAACACCCTGGAGCACCATCGGAGCCTGGGGCTGATATACGAGGGCTGGGGGGACAGTAGGGGCTTGGGCTTGGGGATAGGTGGCCATCGCCTGGGGGGCTATACCGTGGGGAAAAGTCTCTGCCCACAGCCCGATCAAAGCGGCCAATGTAGCCATTGAGAGTTGCCTGATCCGCTGGTTCATACTTTTTTGACGATTAAAACATGGGGTCAGTGCCTCTATTAATATACGCGATAATCCTTGGCTACCCAGCTAAAATCGCGATCTTAATCTATCAAATCCTCACAAAGGATAGACAAAATAGCGGTAAGCCAGTCGCTTCACTGGGGCTAGCCCTGGAGTCAGAAGGCTCGGAGATTGGGTCCCCCAGCCATGATGCTTGGTACCGCCCCCGGCGATCTGCGTTAGTCTTAGCGTGCATTTTCCGTGGAGAATTTGTGGAGAGTCTATGCCATCTCCGCCGTTCCGCCAGCACCGTCCTTCCCCTGCACTCGCGATGGCCATGGTGGCCAGCAATTCTCAATATGGCAAGTCAGCTAGTATTTGGCGGGATTTCTAGCTCTAGCCCTTCCAGCATGAAGGTAAGCAGATGATCCCAACTGTCGAAATAGTGGCAATAGAGGCATCGCCTAGAACCGTGACCTTTAACGCACTAAAGCGTTGTCCATGCTGCGACAACCACCGTTTGGCGGCAGTCATCTCACAGTCCTGCTGGTCATGACCCTCTTGCGGCACGATAAACTCTGGCACCAAAGCCTGAGACTGTCCTGGACAGACGATGACGGGCGTAACAACGCTGTGGAAGTCGTGCGTCTCTCCCGTCTTTAGCGTTCGAGTAGAACAGGAGGCGCAGTGGATTTGGCTCGACCTGAAATACTCCGTCCCATCCAACGCCACCAACAGGGTGTCTGCAAGGGAGCGAAAGCCTTTTAACGACCCCTGCTGTTCCAAGACCTGCAAGATGTCCTCAAAGACAGGAAACACCTGTTCAGGGGGGACCGGATCGAGTAGGTTACGGATCTGGTTGTCGCTGGGAATCTGATGAACACCAAACAGGCTTTGGGCGTTGCTTTTCCCTTTGCGGCCCTCCATCATGCGTTGGTAGGCCAGAAAAGAGGGGGGTTGGGTGAAAAACACGCTAAACGCGCTTAAGGCAGCATCCTCCATCCCATAGCGATGGTTCTTGCCCGTGCGTTTGTCGGGTAGCGACGACAAACGCTGGCGAAACAACTCGACGATGCGGTTAAACAACCCTCGGGCTGGCAACGGCTTTGGTTCTCTTAGCTTCCTCTCATGTCATTACAATACTGCCTTTCCCAAGGCCTGAACAGCGTTTCACCATATTGAGAATTGCTGCCTCAATTCCCCGCAAGGGGACGGAAACAGAAAACTTTGATAGGATTGATCAAGCAGCTTCAGAACTGTCAGCTACCCTCAATTCCCCGCAAGGGGACGGAAACTGATAAGGAGGGGAGAATGCTCTACAAAGAGCTAGAGTCAGCTACCCTCAATTCCCCGCAAGGGGACGGAAACAGGGCATAGTTGGCCGCGAGGGCCAATCGTTC
>JALQST010000252.1 GCA_023264315.1 Nodosilinea sp. BSH.14 | reverse complement strand
CCGTCGCTGATGCCCAAATAGCGGACGATGCGGCGCAGTTCTTGAGCATATTCAGCGGCTTCCTGTCCGGTGCGAATGTCCGGTTCCGACACAATTTCCACCAGGGGTACCCCGGCCCGGTTGTAGTCCACCAGGGAGTAGGTGGACCCCGCCAAACGGTCGCTGCCCGCGTGGACGAGCTTGCCCGCGTCCTCTTCCATGTGCAGTCGGGTGATGCCGATGCGCTTGCGGGTGGGAGATTTGGTAGTTTTTGGGCAGGTCGGGGTAGAAATACTGCTTACGGTCAAACTTGGAGTAGGGCGCAATCTGGCAGTTCAGGGCCAGCCCCGCCTTAACGGCATATTCCAGCACCTTTTGGTTCAGGACGGGCAGCACCCCCGGCATCCCCAGCACAATCGGGTCGATGTAGGTGTTGGGATCGGCTCCAAAGGCGGTGGAGGCCGGGGAGAAAATCTTGGTTTCCGTACACAACTGGCAGTGGGTTTCTAGACCAATGATGGCCTCGTACTGGGTTTTGGCAGATTCGGTTTTGGCGGGGGCCGCAGTGGTCATAAACCGCTCCAACAAACGATTGATTGCAATAGTTTCACCATTGTAGCCCCGCTTGATCGCCCCTAGGTCTTTCCGCCAAGTCGCTATACCTTGATCCCACCGTCTGATAGACTGAGAGCTTGAGATAGGGAACGTGAAACCTACGATATATAGGCAGCTTGGAGGATTAATCCCGTGGAAAGTACCCTCGGTCTTGAGATTATTGAGGTTGTCGAACAGGCGGCGGTTGCCTCGGCCCGCTGGATGGGGAAAGGCGAAAAGAACATCGCTGACCAGGTGGCCGTGGAAGCCATGCGGGAGCGCATGAATAGGATCCACATGCGCGGTCGCATTGTGATTGGTGAGGGTGAACGGGACGATGCCCCCATGCTGTACATCGGCGAAGAGGTGGGCATTTGCACCCAGCCCGACGCCAAGGCCTACTGCAACCCCGACGAATTGGTTGAAATCGACATCGCCGTTGACCCCTGTGAAGGCACCAACCTGGTGGCCTACGGTCAAAACGGCTCCATGGCGGTGTTGGCCATTTCTGAAAAAGGTGGCCTGTTCGCCGCCCCCGACTTCTATATGAAGAAGCTGGCCGCTCCCCCCCAAGCCAAGGGCCATGTGGACATCAACAAGTCTGCCACCGAAAACCTGAAGATCCTGGCCGAGTGCCTCGGTCGGGCCATCGATGAACTGGTGGTGGTGGTGATGAAACGCGATCGCCACAATGACCTGATTAAAGAAATCCGCGACGCGGGTGCTCGCGTTAAGCTGATCGCCGACGGTGACGTGGGTGCGGCCATTTCCTGCGCCTTCTCCGGTACCAACACCCACGCCCTGATGGGCATCGGTGCGGCTCCCGAAGGGGTGATTAGCGCCGCCGCTATGCGCTGCTTAGGGGGCCACTTTCAGGGCCAGCTCATCTACGATCCCGAAGTCGTGAAAACCGGCCTGATTGGCGAAAGCAAGGAAGCCAACATTGCCCGCCTCAACGAAATGGGCATCACCGACATCGACAAAGTCTACGATGCCCACGAACTGGCCTCCGGCGAAACCGTGCTGTTTGCCGCCACCGGGATCACCTCCGGTGAACTGATGAACGGCGTGCGCTTCTTCCATGGCGGTGCCCGGACTCAGTCCCTGATCATCTCCAGCCAGTCCAAAACCGCCCGTTTTGTGGACACTATCCACATGTTCGAGGCTCCCAAAACCCTGCAAATCCGCTAGGGTATCGGCCTGAAGCTGCGGTAGGGGGTAGGTCTCCTGACCCACGGGCTCGGAACCGCGACCCTACAGCGCCAGGAAAATGTAGGGGTCAGGTCTCCTGACCCTTCTAGGAGCAAAATCAACAACCAGAAAAGCGTGAGGCTAGAGATAACCTCATGTTTTCCCTCTAGAGATGTGGTTTCCCGCATCTCTATTTTTTAGGCGCTTTACATTTTTTGATGGACTTTTGTTGAGTTTCCTTGAGTCAGCGCCGATTTATCTCTAAGTTCAAACATATTGGCTTTTGTGCGCCCGGTCGCTTGGCCCCTGCCCTAGCCCAGATCGCCCCTTGGCAACGCTGGAAACGGCATTCCCAGGTCACAACCAGAGGCCACCATAAGATAAGGTGAATCACTAAACGCGTGGAGGAAGAATGAATATCGCCGTAATTGGTCTGAGCCATAAAACCGCCCCCGTTCAAATTCGTGAAAAACTCAGCATTCCCACGGCTCAGACGGGAGACGCGATTGCCCATCTCACCCACTGTCCTCACATTGACGAAGTTTCCATCCTCAGCACCTGCAACCGTCTCGAAATTCACATCGTTACGGAAGAGACCGAGCAGGGCATTCGGGAAGTGATCCAGTTTCTCTCGGAACACAGCGGCCTGCCCCTGCCGGAACTGCGCCAGCATTTGTTCATCCTGCTGCACCAGGACGCTGTGAATCACCTGATGCGGGTGGCGGCGGGGCTGGATAGCCTCGTCCTCGGCGAAGGGCAAATCCTGGCCCAGGTGAAGCACGCCCACCAACTGGCCCAGCAGCACAAGAGCCTGGGCCGGGTGCTAGATCGGCTGCTGAAGCAGTCCCTCACCGCCGGAAAGCGGGTACGCAGCGAAACCAGCATCGGCACCGGGGCCGTGTCCATTAGTTCGGCGGCGGTGGAACTGGCCAAGCTCAAAGTCCCCAACCTGGATAACTGCAAAATCAGCATCCTCGGTGCCGGGAAAATGGCCCGCCTGCTGGTGCAGCACCTCAACGCCAAGGAATCCTGCCCGATCACCATCCTCAACCGCACCATTAACCGGGCCGACGAGCTGGCCAAGCAGTTCCCAGAGGCCAACATCTGTACCGGCACCCTCGGCGCCATGCTGGAGACCGTCCAGAACTCCGACGTGGTGTTTACCTGCACCTCTGCCACCGAGCCAATTTTGCACCGGGAAAACCTGGAGCCTATCTTGGACGGCAACCGCACCCTGATGGTGTTCGATATTTCCGTGCCCCTGAACGTCCACGCCAATGTGAACGAATTGCCCAACGTCCATGCCTTCAACGTGGACGACCTGAAGGCCGTGGTGGCCCAAAACCAGGCTAGCCGTCGTCGCATGGCCATGGAAGCCCAGGTACTCCTCGACGAAGAAGTGGAAGGCTTCATGGACTGGTGGCGTTCCCTCGACACCGTGGGCACCATCAGCAGCCTGCGCAACAAGGTTGAATCCATCCGCGAGCAGGAGCTAGAAAAAGCCCTCTCCCGCCTGGGCAGCGAGTTTGCCGACAAGCACCAGGAAGTGATCGAAGCCCTCACTCGGGGCATCGTCAACAAAATTCTCCACGACCCCATGGTGCAACTCCGCGCCCAGCGGGACATCGAAGCCCGCAAACGCGCTATGCAAACCCTGCACATGCTGTTTGACCTGGAGCCCGCCTCCAACCAAAAGTACAGCTAGCCTCGGTAGATCCAGCAGATTCCAAAGTCCTTTTTGGCCAAGTTCTGACCTCACCCTAAATCCCTCTCCCCACGGGAGAGGGACTTTGAGGCACTTCCGGCTCCCCTCTCCTCCGAGGAGAGGGGCTGGGGGTGAGGTCTGATCCCTCTCGCCTTGCCGGAATTGGGCACACACGATAGGTTGGTTGAACTGGGGCGTGGGCTCTGCCCTCGGTAAGCAGCCCGTCCCCCGGTTTCATTCAGTCTTGTTCTAGTGAGTTTGCCGATGGTGTTGTCTTCTCCTCCTCCCGTACCGGCGGTGTCTGGGGTTACGCCCTTTGACCAACGCCTCGGCCAGCCCCTGACCAAGTTGCCGATTACGGTGCTGCAAATTAACCTGGGACGACGGTGTAATTTGGCCTGCAACCACTGCCATGTGGAGGCGGGGCCAAAGCGTACCGAGGAACTCTCGGCGGCGGTGTGTAATCAGTTGATTGAGGTGATTCGCCGCTATCCCCAACTGACGACGGTGGATTTGACCGGCGGTGCCCCAGAGATGAACGCAGGCTTTCGGCCCTTGGTGGAAGCGGCGCAAGGGGCGGGCAAAACTGTCATGGTGCGGACGAATTTGACCATTTTCTTTGAACCGGGCTATGACGACCTGCCCGCCTACTTTGCTCGACATCGGCTTCAGGTGGTGGCCTCGCTGCCCTGCTACCTAGAACAAAACGTCAACCAACAGCGGGGATCTGGGGTCTATGATGCCTCCATTCGCGCCTTGCAGTGGCTCAACCAACTGGGCTACGGCCAGGATCCAGACCTGCGCCTAGATTTGGTCTACAATCCCCCCGTCCCCCGATCTGAGGATTTTTCCCTCACCCCCTCCCAGACCAAGCTAGAGGCGGACTATCGCACCCACCTACGGCACTACTTTGGCATCACCTTTAACCAGCTCTATACCCTCACCAACCTGCCCATTGGCCGCGTCAAGCAAGCGCTGATGGCCCAGGATCTCTATCAGCCCTACCTTCAGTTCCTGGCCGAGCACCACAATCTCGCCACCGTGGCCAATGTGATGTGCCGCAACCAGCTTTCCGTGGACTACCTCGGCCAGATCTACGACTGTGACTTTAACCAGATGGAGGGGGTGCCCTGCCGATTGCCCAATGGCGATCCCTTCACCGTGGCCGACCTGCTCACGGAGGCCGGTCTCGATCAGCTTCAGCGGGTGCAAACCCGGCCCTACTGCTACGGCTGCACCGCTGGCAGCGGGTCCAGTTGTGGGGGGGCGTTGGTCTCGGACTGACGGGATCAGCCAGCCCCAATCGGTCATGATTGTTGTCATTTGAGGCAGACAAAAATTCCATGGACGTGCCGCTAGTGTCTGCATCTCGGTTGGCCCGACAGCGGGAAATGGTCGAAATTGTGCTCAGCCACGGCTGGGACTATATGCGGCGGCTGTTGATGGGGGGCAAGGCCGACGAGCCGGAGATTCCACCCCCGGCGGTGTTGGTCAATATTCTGACGGATTTGGGGCCGGTGTATGTCAAGCTGGGCCAATTGCTCAGCACCCGGCCTGACCTCCTGCCCCCCAGCTACATCGAAGCCCTCAGTCGGTTACAGAGTACCGTGCCCGCCGTTAGCGCCCAGGACGCCGA
>JALQST010000251.1 GCA_023264315.1 Nodosilinea sp. BSH.14 | reverse complement strand
AACAGCGCTCCGGCACAGACCAAGTCTGCCAGCAGGAACAGGTAGAGAACGTTGTAGCCCCGGGCGGCGATTAGAATCGCGGGAATGCCGATCACCAGGGTTAGCCCACGGGTGAGGTTGAGGATGCCGTTGGTGGACTTTTCGGGGAAAATTCGCAGTAGGTCGGTGGTGAACAGACTAGCGATGCCGTTCAACAGGGAATCGAGGCTGCTCATCACCAGGGCTAACACGAGGACGAGGACGGCGATGCTCACCCAGCCCGGGAGTTCTAGGGCTTGAATCAGCGAGAAAAAGGCCCGGTCGTCATTAAACCCAAAGTGCATGGCCACAATACCCAGCAGCCCGGAGATGAACAGCATCGGCCAAATCACCAGGAACGATCCCAAAAAGGAGCGGCGCACCACGGTGTCGGATTTGCAGGCATAGACCCGCTGCCAGTTGGTTTGGTTGAACATTTCGGCGGAAATCACCGCAATCACCAAGGTCGCGCCAAACTTAATCCCTGGCCCGTTGGCGAGGGTCAACAACTGGGGAGCCGCATCCCGCACCGGGGCCACCGCACTGCCCCAGCCGCCTAGGGCAAAGACGGCGATGCCAAAGCTCAGCAGCAGCAGGGGCACAATCACCGCAAACTGCACGGCATCGGTGAAAATCGTCGCCTCCAGGCCACCCACCAAGGTGTAGATGAACACGGCGGAAATCACCAGCAGGGCCGTTAGCCAGAGGGGCACCCCGGCCATCAGTTCCACGGCTTTAGCGATGGCCGTCAGTTCCGCCGCCAGGTAGACAAACATATAAAACACCACAATCGCCAGAGTCAGCCGATACATGGCCTGCCCAAAGCGGTGCAGCACGTATTCGTTCAGCGAATGGCCCGCTGGCATGAGAAGCCGCATCCGTGTTCCCATAAAGGCAAACAGAGCGGCGGGGGTGGCCTGCCCAATGCAGTAGCCCACAATTCCGGCGATGCCGCTGGTGGCCCCCACCTCCGGCGGGCTAAACAAAATCCAGGCCCCCATGGCGCTGGCCACGATGGTAGCCAAGGCCATGCCCGTGCCTACCCGGTTGCGGCTCACCAGGTAGTCCTCCAGGCTGATGGTGTGGCAGCTGGCCTGCAACAGTCCGAGCAGGGTAAAACTCGCGGCTGTAATCAAAATCACCGCAATGGCGGTTATGCCCAGGGTCATCCAAACACCTCCTAATCCACAATAGGTTGCTAGGAAGTGCCGTCCGATCCCCCTTGGCCCAACCACTCCACCCCGACGTAGACCGGGCTTCCGGCCTGTTGCCCTTCCCCAGAATGTCTGGATTCATGGGCAATTCTGGGACAGGCATCGACAGACAACCTGTTCCCTCTTCGGTTTATGGGCGGCGGCTAGTGACCTCAAGCATGGCTTCCCTCCGCTGGCATTAACCAGGTCAGGTTCTGAGGGTATGATCTCAGTCCGATGGTCGGACACCCCTAGCGTGTGAGCATTATAAACCCGTCCCTTCACCCCGACAATGGCTGGGCTCCGTCGATGCCATCGGGGGTGTTGGACGTTGGCGGCGAGGCGGTGACGTGATCCTTGGCCTGGGTGAGGTGGGCAGATTTGGTGTACCACCAGTTGCGGGTGGCGGTGTCAAATTCGGCGGTGTAGAGGGTGGTGACGAAGGGCTGGGTGTGGTAGCCCTGGCCCACCATTTCCACGCAGTAGGAGGGGGCTTTGCGGGTGGCGAGATCGGGCACCAGGCGCTTGCCGATGCGTCGCCAACTGGGTTCCTTGCCCCGCCACTGAATGCGGCAGCAGGGCCAGGGCAGTTGCTCGCGGTCAAACAATCGACAGCAGGGGCCGATCACCCGATAGGTAAGGTGCGCCCCTGGGCTTTGGAAGAGGTGGCCCGTGGGCCAGGGATGCTCGGTCGGAGGGGGAGGCGTGGGGGACATGGAACCGTGGCAAGGCGCTGGGCGAGGACACCATCCTGGGGCGGTTGCTCGGTTGGCATCCTCCCGACAGAAAGTTGCAGGAGAGCCCGATTGGCGTAATCCTAGGAGGGTGTAGTTGTAGTTTACGAGATTTTCCATGGCCGAGCCCATCACCAGTGCCGTCAGTGATCGCATCTGCAAGCACATGAACAAAGACCACGCCGAAGCCGTCCTGTTCTACGCCACCGCCTACGGCCACCTGCCCAGCGCCACCGCCGCCACCCTCAACGCCATCGACCCCGAAGGCATGGATCTGACCGCCACCGTGGATGGCCAAGCCCAAACCGTGCGCATTGCCTTTGACCACACCCTGGCCGGGGCCGAAGACGCCCACCACACCCTCGTGGCCATGCTCAAAAATCGGCCCGCTGAATCCGCTGAACCGGCGTAATGGAGCCAACCATGATCACGGTGCAGTTCATGCCCGACAATGTCACGGTCATAGCCGAGGTGGGCGAACCCCTGCTGAAGGTGGCCGCCCGGGCGGGCATCACCATTCCCACGGGCTGCCTGATGGGCTCCTGCCACGCCTGCGAAGTGGAAGTGGAGGGCGACGCTGACCCCATTTGCGCCTGTATTTCAGCGGTGCCCGTTGGGGTAGATCCGCTGGGCATCAACCTCTACGTTGACCCCACCTGGTAAAGAAATGTCAAAGTCCCTCTCCCCAAGGGAGAGGGATGTAGGGTGAGGTTCAGGGGGAACTAGGCGACGACCTGGGGGACGGTCTCAACGGGGAATCCCGCCGCTTTCCAGGCGGCGACCCCACCCCGTAGGATGGATACGGAGGTGTAGCCCAAGGCCCGCAGGTGTTCGGCGGCGGTTTTCGCATCGGCATCGGTGTCGCCATAGAGATAGAGATCTCGATCTCGCTCAAAGCAGCGGTGGGCCGTTTCGAGGAGTTGGTGGGCCGGGATGGAAATGGCCCCAGTGACATGACTAGCGCTGAAGTCCGCCCGATCTCGAATATCCACAATGGAGAGGGCGGGTTCGCCCCAGTCTAGGCGTTCCTTCAGGTCGTAGACGCGGGATTCGGGGCGCAGGGGCTTAGGTTTGGGCAACCAGCTAAACAGGTTCATAGGTGAGGAGGTGGTGGAGAACAACGGCCAATTGCAATGTAACAAGCCCCTCTAGTTTGTGCAAATTTTTGTTAATAAAGGTGGACATTTTCAGGGCCATGTTACGCCGAAAGATTGACGATTTTCAATGTCCCGTTTCCCTGATCTAAATTCCTTTGCCCGAGGACAACGCTATCGAGAATTGGCCACCCCCGACGACGGACCCCGGATCGCGTCCCGATCCTGCCCCCATTCGCCCCCTGCCAGCGGCTATGGCGGCCCAGATGGCGGCGGGGCAAGTGGTGGATTCCCTGGCGGCGGTGGTGCGCGAACTGGCGGAAAATGCCCTTGATGCCCAAGCCACCCGGATTACGGTGCAGCTTTGGCCAGACCAGGGCCGGGTGCAGGTGGTGGACAATGGCCGGGGCATGGGGGAAGCGTCCCTGCCCTGGGCGGCGCTGCCCCACAGCACCAGCAAGATTCGCTCGCCCCAGGATCTCTGGCGGGTGAGGAGCCTGGGCTTTCGGGGGCAGGCGCTCCACAGCCTCGCCCAGGTGGGTACCCTCACCCTCAGCAGCCGTCTGGCCCTCGCCACCCAGGGCTGGGCCATCACCTATGCCCCCAACGGCGAACCTCTCCAATCGCAACCCGTGGCCATGGCCCCCGGCACCATCGCCACGGTGACGGATCTCTTTGCCCAGTGGCCCTCCCGCCGCCAGGGGTTGCCCGCCCCTAGTCGTCAACTGCGGGCCGTGCAGGGGGTGATCCAAGATCTCGCCCTCTGTCATCCGGGGGTGGCCTGGATCCTCCACACCGACGACCGCCCCTGGTTTACCCTGGCCCCTGGGCCAACGGCCAAGGCGATCATTCCCCAGCGCTTGCCCCGCGTGGCGGAGGTCGATCTGCGGGAGCTGAGCCAGCCCAGCCTCTACGCCGTGATTGGCCTACCCGACCGCTGCCACCGATCTCGGCCCGACTGGGTGAAGGTGGCGGTGAATGGCCGAGTGGTCACGCTGCCCGAGGTGGAGCAAGGCGTGATCCAAGCCTTTCGCCACACCCTGCCCCGCCATCGCTTTCCCCTGTGTTTTCTGCACCTCTCCCTGCCGCCCCAGGCCATCGACTGGCACCGCAGCCCCGACAAATCTGCCCTCTACCTCCACCACCTCGATGACTGGGTGGCCCTAGGCCAAGCCTGCGTCCAGGATTTGCTCCACCAAACCCCTACCACCGAGGGCAACCCACGGGTGATTCACCTGATCAAAACCGCTGAGGCCGGAGGCTGCTATGGGGTGGACAGGACGGCGGGAATCCAGGACAGGAGGCACCCAGTAGACCCGCTGGACGGGGACTCACAGGACTCAGAAACTCCGCCAGCGGACAGGGAATCGGCAACCCCTGCGTCAACGGTGAATTTTCCCGTCAATCTGTCGGACTCGTGGCCGGGGTCGCTGCCGCCCAGTCAAAGCCTAACGGCGGTGGCCCAGGTGCAGAGGCGCTACATTGTGGCGGAGCAGGGGGATAGCCTGTGCGTGATTGAGCAGCACATTGCTCATGAGCGGGTGCTGTACGAACGGCTTCAGGATCGGTGGGCGGTGGTGCCGCTGGATCGGCCCGTGGTGCTGGAGAGTTTGACCGAGGATCAGCAGCAGCAACTTCAGTCCCTCGGCATCGCGGTGGAACCCTTTGGGCCTCAGCGCTGGGCCATCCGCCATGCTCCCGCCCCCCTGGTGGATCGGCCCGACCTGGCCGACGCCCTGCGGGAACTCAGTCTAGGGAAAAATTTCGACGCCGCCCTCGTCGCCGTGGCCTGCCGCACCGCCCTGCGCAACGGCACCCCCCTCAGCCTGCCGGACATGCAAACCCTACTGAACGACTGGCAGCGCACCCGCCATCCCCGCACCTGCCCCCACGGACGCCCCATCTGCCTCACCCTGACAGAAACCAGCTTGGCCCGGTTCTTCCGCCGCCACTGGGTGATTGGCAAAAGCCACGGGCTGGAGTGATGCGCCCTTGGGATTTAAACTAAAAACAGGAAGGAGTTGGCGAGGTGGTTGCGGGCTGGCTGCGGCTGGCCTGAGGAAAGTCCG